>NZ_BAAALD010000083.1:0-34120 GCF_039528095.1 Kitasatospora arboriphila | reverse complement strand
TTTGGGATGAGACAGGACGCAGTGCGCATCTCCGGCGGGCTTTCATGGGCAGGTGCCACGCCGATCACTTCTGCCCCGGGAGTCGCGCCAAGGGCTCCGGCCGGACGGCTCTAAAACCCGCATCAACCAGCGCTTTCATGGGTGAAACGCCCAGTGAGATCTCGTCGGGTCCGTCGCCGTGGCTGGCGATCCGCCGGAACTCAGTGCCGGCTCCGCTCCGGCAGTGCCACACGGTCGTCCGCTCCAGGCGGTTGAGCCAGTACTCCGGTCTGGTCTGTGGCGGAAGGATGTTTCCCTCGTTGTCGGCCACGACGGTGATCGCCTCCTGGAACGGGCTGGCGAGGAAGACGCTGGCGGCGTGGGAGAGATGGTGGGAAGGGACGGCGACAACCTGTTCGTCTCGCACGTCGAGCCCCTGCTTCCGCAGCTCGGCAGCCGCCCAGCCAGCCGGCGGCGGCACGTCGCAGCAGATGCTCACCGCGACGCGGCCGACGGAGTGGATGTCGGTGTCGGCCGCATCGAGGCAGTACCGGCTCGCCAGCCGAACCGATCCGCAGTGCTTTGTCCTCGTGAGGCGTTCCTCCGCGATCGCGGCCACTGGGACACCGTCGCGGAGCAGCACGGCGGCACCGTCGTAGAGGTCGGTACCCGTCGATGTCCGGGTCAGGTTCACGCCCAGAATGTCCACAGCCAACTCCTCCTCAGTGCTGCGCCAGGGCCTGGCCGGCCGACTGGAACGGTGCTGCCGACTCCCCAGTGCGAGGTCGGACGACCGGCTCGGGAACGAGCGCGCGCCCGCCGAGTTCCGCCGACCGGGCGGCGGCCTCCAGCACGCTCGTCACGGCCAGCAGGTGCTCCGGTCCGCTGACGGTCGGCTTGCCGGTGCGGCAGGCCAGTGCGAACTCCTCCAGCTGGAGAATCAGCGGCTCCCGGTAGCCGCGGAGCCCGCCCCGCTCGCCGGGCCGGCAGCCGTCGGCGAGCAGTCGGTCGATCTCCTTCGGGCCCTGCGGTCCGGTCTGGGTCAGCGTGTCCTCGCCGTCCAGGTGGCCGTGGCGGTACTTGACCGCCCAGTCCTCGCCCAGCACGCGCAGCGACCGCTTGGCGCCCGGGTGCCTCCAGCCGAGGTAGACCTCGCCACGGACACCTGATGCGAAGCCGAGGTCGAGCGTGACCCCGTCAAGGTGCCGGCCGCCGGGGAACCGGTGCCCTCGGGCAGTTACCTCGACCACCGGCTCGGCCAGCAGGTGCAGCAGGACCGACACGTCGTGGGGGCCGAAGTTCCACAGCACATCGCAGTCCGTGCGGCGCCGGCCGCCGAGCCGCTCGCTCCGCACGAGCCAGGGCGTGCTCGGTGCCGCCTCTCGCAGCCACCGCGCGAGGTTCCGTACGGGCTGGGTGTAGAGGAAGGTGTGGCCCGCGGAAAGCTGCAGGCCCCGCGCATCCGCTTCGGCCGCCATCATCTGCGCCTCGGCAAGATTCATGGCCGCCGGCTTCTCGACGAGCACGTGGCGGCCGGAGCGAAGTGCTTCGCTCACCACCTCGGTGTGGGTAGCGGCCGGGGTTGCGATCACGACAGCCTCGACGCTGCTGTCGCTCAAGGCCTGGCTCAGGCTCGCGGACGTCCTGACTCCGTACCTCTGGCGAGCGGCCTCACGCGCGGCGGGCCGGGGATCGACGACACCCTTCAGTACGGTGCCGCGCGCCGTTGCAGCTGCACGGGCGTGATTCGCACCCCACCGGCCATGACCCACGATCACGAGCCCCACCGGGGCGCAGGACGCGGCGGCGCCTTCTGCAGGGAGCACTTCGGCGGTAGCCGCAATCGCCGTCACAGCGCCACCCACTCGCGCAGCGCGGTGATCGAGCGGCCGATCCCCTCCAGGTCGCCACGGAGGTGGGACTCCAGCGTGACCGTCCCCGTGTAGCCCAGGTTCCGGAGCCTCTCGAAGATCTCGGCCCATCGGAGGTCTCCCTGGCCGACGGGCACGTAACGCCCCTCCTTGCGGTCCTTCACGTGAACGTCGACCGTGCGTCCGACCAGCCTTGCGGTCAGCTCGCTGAGGCCGTCGTTATCGGCCGCGATGAGGTGGTTGCACGGGTCCACGATCGCGGAGAGGCCCGACGCCGTCGTGAAGTCCTCCAGCTCCGGAAGCGTCCGCACGTGGCAGACGTACTCGTTCTCCACCGCTGCCAAGGAGATCGGCCAGTCCCCGACCGTCTGCCGGATCAGCGCCTCCTGCTTCGCGGGGATGCTGTCCCCGGCCTTCGCCGTGAGGAAGGTGAAGATCCGCACAGTCGGTATCTTCAGCGCGGCGGCGATCGCCGGCAGCCGACGAGCAGCGTCCAGGTGCTCAGCCAGAACGGGCGGAAAGCCGACGAAGTGCGGATCGACCGGCGCCGACTCGCCGCTGCTCTCAGCCGGACACTTGAAGAGCGGCGACATGATCGAGGTGACGGCGACCTCGTACCGGTCGAACAGCTCGACGAGACTCTCAATGTCGGAGTCATCGCACTGCAGGATGTTCTTGCCCCACACGGAGCGCACGGCGACGTACCGGATCCCCTGCTCGACGGCATACTCGACGGCCGCCGCCGGATCCTGGGACACCTCGTCGGTAATGATCGATAACCTCACGTTCCCAGTCCTTTCTGGGCTTCCGAGCCGCGCTTGCGCGCGACGGGCATTGCTGGGACGTAGACAGGACGGGCGGCGGACCGCCTCCGAGATGGCCGCGCCGGACCTGTCCGGACTCATCGGTGCCGCCCTCGGGTGACGGACGCGGACGAGACGACCTGAATCGGACGCGGGCCTGGGCCGCCTCGTTCCCACTGGCAAGTCGACCGGTGAGAGATCAACGGGCCTCAGGGCGCACTACGCGCATGGCGCAGTCGGCACGATGGCCCACACGGTCTTCCCTTCGTCCGACCAGTGCCAGCCCCACGACGTGCAGACCGAGTCCACGAGGAGCAGGCCCCGGCCTTCCTCGTCGTCGTCCGAAGGGGAGCGGGGCTTGGGCGCGACCGGGCAGTCGTCGATGACCTCGACGAGCAGCGCACCGTCTGCCGACCGGATTCGCATTTGCACCGTCGCGCCTTCGCCTGTGACCTCGCTGGCGTTCGTGACAAGCTCGGTGACGACCAGTTCCAGGTTGTCGGCGGCTTCGGGCAGCAGCTCCTCCTTGAACCTGCCACGGGCCTCCAGCCTCGCCGTCCGCGCGGCAGCCGGGCCCGCAGGGATCCCACGGGTCAGCAGGGGCACGGCCTGGTGCCCGTGCAGCTGAGACAGCGTCGGAGCGGTGCCGTATTCGGTGGTCGTCCTTGGCAGCAGCACCTGCTCGCCTCCTTGTTGCATCCTGGTGGCCGCCCCGAGTGCGGAAGCGGGCGAAGACGCGGCTCTCCCGGCGGTGTCCCCGCCCTCACCACGATGGCGCTCAACTCCCGGCGCTGTTATGAGCGTTTATGAGTGACACGACCGTCTGCTTCCGCCCTAAAATCAGGGCTAACGTTCCGTCAGTTCCGCCGGGCCGCTCAGGTGCGCGCTCAGCGGACCGCCCCAGGCCATGCGGCCCCGACAGTCGGGCAGGTGTTCGCAGCCACGTTCGATTTCATTGCGGCGCAACCGAATTGAGATGCTCAAATGCGGTTGGCAACAGGCCGCACATGCGGTGCAAGCCGCATAGGATGATCCTCATAGGTGAGGGGCTGCTTGGCCGGCGCAGTCGGCTGTGGCGCCATGAGAGGTGGGGACGTATGCCGCTTTCTGCGTCTGGCGGCTGGGAGTACGACGTCCCCACTAGTGGCAGTCGGCGCCTGCCGCCTGATGCAGGGTATGCAAAGGCTCTGACCAATCAGGGGTACGGCTTCGAGGCCGCCATCGCTGACCTGATCGACAACTCGATCGACGCTGAAGCCGACACCGCGATAGTGCTCTTCCTACGAGCGGCCGATCGGATCGTATCGCTGCTGGTTCTCGACAACGGGCTCGGCATGGACGGCAAGTCGCTTGACGACGCCATGACTGTCGGTCGGCGCCGGAAATACGGACGCCATGCCCTGGGCATGTACGGCACAGGCCTGAAGGCTGCATCGCTCTCGCAGGCCCGCTCACTTACCGTCATAAGCCGTACTAGGAAGACCCGCCCCGTCGGCCGCAAGCTGACCGCGGAAGGGATCGAGGACGGCTTTCGCTGCGACACGGTCGACGAGGGCTTCGCGCATGAGCAGATCAGCTCCTACAGCAGCCTGATCGGGCAGCAGGGCACGATCGTGCGTTGGGACCGGGTGCGCGCCTTCGAGACTATCGCCCCGGGACAGAGCGACCAGTTCCTGTCGAAGGCCAACTCGCAGCTTGAGAGGCACCTCGGGCTCTACCTGCACCGCTTCCTCACACGAGGGCTGCGACTGGACATCGCTGTCCGGGACGTGATCGCGGATGAGGAGACCGACCACATCAACGTGGTTCCCCTGGACCCCTTCGGCTACCGGGTCCCGGGCAGCCCCGGGTACCCGAGGAAGTACAAGGCGCCAGTGGAGGGTGTGGGCCGGGTCGACTTGGAAGCCCACATCTGGCCCGCCAAGTCGAACCTCGGGGGCTTCCGTCAGATCGGTCCGGTGCACGAACGGCAGGGCTTCTACTTCTACCGCAACGACCGCCTCGTGCAGGCCGGTGGGTGGAGCAACCTGCGGGCGCCTGAGTCGCACCTATCACTCGCCCGGGTAGCAGTGGACCTGCCCGAGAACGGCAGCGAGGTATTCAGCCTGACTGTCAAGAAGGACGGAGTCCAGGTCACCCCGGCCTTCACCGACGCCGTGGAGCAGGCAACCGACACCGCAGGCCACTCCTTCCGCGCCTTCCTCGCAGATGCGGAGGCGGCGTATCGGGAGGGGGCGTCGCGGTCGGCCATTGAAAGGCCTGCTGTCATTGAGCCCGGCAAGGGGTTCGACCCGAAGGTCAAGCGGGCTGTACGCGAGGAGCTCCGAATCAAGAGCGGTGAGGAGCCCCTTCGTATCGACTGGGTGAGCCTCCCTGCGGATCAATTTTTCGAGCTGGACCGCGACGGCAACGCCATCCTTCTCAACAAGGCCTTCCGCGACGACTTCAACGACGGCCGCCGCGGCGGCGCAAACGATGCACCTGTCACAAAAACGCTGCTCTACCTGCTCCTCCAGGACTGCTTCGGCCTGGGGCGCTGGGAGCGGAAACGCGCAGACCGCATCGACTACTGGAATACCATCCTGCTCGCCTCCGTCCATGCGCAGCGCGAGCGCCGCAACCGTATCGGATACTGAAAACAGTCTGATGCCCGTTACGAGGGGGCCGTTGTGACTACTGACCCGATCCTGCACATCCATACGCAGGTCCTGAACGGTATGCAGCCGAGTCCGCGGAAGTTCCGAACGTTCGCCGAGCTCATTGCCGATGAGGACTTCCCCGGCACCGATCTCAGCGAAGAAACCTTCCACACCCGCCTCGCCAACGAGGAAGCGCTCGGCGACCCGCTTACCGCATTGTGGGCCCGCTTCCTCAACGCATGGGACGCCCAGGACACGCCTCAGTGGCCGACCGAAACGGACCCTCGCACCCCTGGGCGCCGCGCCGCCATCTACGACCGGCTTGGGTTCGGTCCTGCGCTGCGCGAGATCCTTGATGCCGCCGTCCCAGTAGTCCATGCCGCAGGAGCCACTGTCATCGCTAAGGAGCACATTCCTTGGTACACACCCGAGCGCGCTATGGCCCGCGCGTACTACTGGCCGGCCTACGAGCAGCACCTGCGACAGAAGAAGCGGTCCGAGGCAACCATCGCCGACCTCAGGGAGGCAACGCGGGCAGTAGTCGAGCGCTTGACCGATCCGGAGCAGGAGGGTTTGCGGCAGGCCAAAGGTTTGGTCGTCGGCCATGTGCAGTCCGGCAAGACCGCGAACTTCACTGGTGTCATCGCCAGGTCCATCGATGCTGGCTACCGCCTTGTCATCGTCCTCAGCGGCACGCTAAACCTTCTCCGCGCCCAGACGCAGAAGCGCCTGGACATGGAGCTTGTCGGCCAGGAAAACATCCTGAGGGATGCGGACCTGAGCGACCTCGACTCCGTTATAGGCATCGACTATGTCCACGATGAAGACTGGCCGAAGTTCGTACAGCACGGCGGCCGCCCATCGGCCCAGCAATCCTTCGACATCGACCGCCTGACTACGCGGGACAAGGACTACAAGGGGCTTGGCGAGGGAATCCGTGCCCTGGAGTTCGAGAAGCGCGACCGAGCCAAGCGCCTTTACGACCCCGTGAATCTTCATCATGCAGCAGCCCGGGTTCTGGTCGTCAAGAAGAACAAGGCGGTCCTCACCAAGCTCGTCAAAGACCTCAAGCAGATCCGCGGCATCCTCGGCGAGATCCCTGCTCTGATCATCGATGACGAATCCGATCAGGCCTCTGTCAACACCACCGATCCGAAGAAGTGGCGCAACAACGCGCCCACACGCACGGCCATCAATGGTCTTATATCGCAACTGCTAAAGCTCCTTCCCCGGGCCCAGTACGTCGGATATACGGCGACACCATTTGCGAACGTCTTCGTCGATCCGGGCGATGCCGAAGACATCTTCCCCAGCGACTTTCTCATTTCACTGGAGAGCCCGGACGGATACATGGGCGTCCGGGACTTCCACGACCTCGACTCTCCGCTCTCCGACTCTGAGCGCACGCCCGAGAATTCCCAGGAGAAGGCGCACGTCCGATCGATCACCTCCAAGACCGGCGACCGCCTTCAGGAGGCCATAGACAGCTTTGTTCTGACCGGCGCCCTAAAACTCTTCCGGGCCGACCACGGGGTGGACGCCGACCCCTTCCGCCATCACACCATGCTCGTCCACGAATCCGTCCGGACCGATGACCACGACGATCTCTCACGGCGGATCAAGTCCATGTGGCACCAGGCCGGCTACGCCTCCGCCGAAGGCCATCTCCGACTTGCTGCCCGCTGGGAAACCGACTTCCGGGTAGTATCCGAAGCGCGTGCAGCTGACCTACCCAATCCTGGGTCCTACGATGAGCTGCGCCCGTATGTCAGCCGCGCTCGGCAGCTGATCAACAGCGGTGGAAACCCGGTAGTGGTCGTCAACGGCAACACCGACCGCTACTTCGACCAGCTCGATCTCGACTTCGATCGCACCCCGCGCGTCTGGAAGATTCTCGTCGGTGGCACCAAGCTCTCCCGCGGCTTCACAGTGGAGGGCTTGACTGTGACGTACTACCGCCGGACCGCCCGCCAGGGTGACACCCTCATGCAGATGGGCCGCTGGTTCGGATACCGCCCAGGGTACCGCGACCTGGTACGTCTCTACATCGGACGTGAAGAGCCCCTCACGAAGACATCCACAGTGGACCTCTACGAGGCATTCGAGGCAGTCTGCCGCGACGAGGAACTGTTCCGTCAGCAGCTCAAGCAGTACTCCGGACTCATCGACGGCAAGCCGCAGCTCACTCCCAACGATGTAGCGCCCCTAGTGTCTCAGCACCTGCCGTGGGTCAGGCCATCCGCCCGCAACAAGATGTTCAACGCCGAACTCGTCGAGATCCGCTCACCCGGAAAGCCCATCGAGCCTGCCGTCTATCCGCAAGATCCCGACATGCTGGCACGCAACACCAACCGCTGGGCCCCCATCCTCAAGGCCTTCCCTGCCCAGGCCAGCCAGATTGCCAGCCTGTTCGGCGCGGGCATGGCACCGCCCAGGCCCTTCTCTGCCCTCATTTCCAGGGTGAAGCACGCTGAACTCGTGGCCGTTCTCGGCAGCCTTGAATGGGAGTACAAGGGCTACTTCGCCCCGCACTTGCACTACCTGGCCCAGCTCGACGGTAGCTTGGCCCTCGTCAACGACTGGGTCCTCATCGCGCCCCAGCTCACCGATGCCTACCGCATCGAAGCCTCGGTGGCGGAATCCGCCCAGCTATCGCTTGCGCGCCGTACCCGCCAGCTCGGGAAGCCAGCATTCGGCCGCATCGCCACTGTTGAGCACCGCCAAGCCGCCCAGGCCCTCATCGACGCAGCTGCGGCCTCCGGTGAGGACGCGGCAGTCGGCCCTCAGACCGGTGTCGCACTGATCTACCCGATAGTCGAAGGGGCAAATGCGGAGGATGTGCGCTCTGCTGTCACCAACAGCCAAGCCGACCTGCGGAAGATTGTGATGGCCTTCACCCTGTTCCCACCGCTGGCCGCGACTGATTCCTCCCGCCGCATGCTCCGGTTCCGGGCCAAGGACTCCCGCCACGATGGCCAAGCGATCGTCTCTACGTCTGGCGCCTGAACCGGCAGTCCACGTCAAGAGCCCCTGAGCCCCTCGGCGATCCCCTGCCACCTTGGGATGGGAGGGCTTGAAGACAAGCCTGATCGGTCCTCCCCGGCCGAGAAGGACGCAAGGCTGGCCAGCTGACAACTGCTGGTACTGGCGCCGAGCAAGATGAGGGGCCACCTGGCCAGAGTGCGGGCAGGCGTGGATCTGCCTGCCCGCACCGCGCCAAGCTAACGACCCCTTTGACTGACTCTTCCCAAGGACGTCGCCGTTCGCGCATCTGAGGTGATGCCGACGGTGCTTTCCTGCGGGACCATTCCGGGACCACACGCTGCGCGCGGAACCGAACAACGTCTGGCCAGCCACCCGGCGCGACGTGGCCCAGTACGGCCCCTACCTGCGGAAACGTCCACTGGCGCAATCTGGGGGTCAAGGGGGGCGCAGGTTCAAATCCTGTCGTCCCGACAGGAATGTCAAAGCCCCGCTGGCCTGGACGGAAGTCCAGGCCAGCGGGGCTTTTGCCGTTTCTACGGTCGGTTCAGCGGACGAGCCGCAGGTGGCGTCCGGGGGGAGTCCGGCGGGGCCACTTCGGGACCAGGGGCCCGGCGCGGGCCGCTCAGGTGGGCGGTCAGCGCCTCGCCGACCCGCTCGATAGCGCGCCGGTCTGGGTGCAGATAGCGCTGGGTCGTCGTCAGCGACCCGTGGCCGGCGATCTTCCGCAGGACATGCAGCGGCACCCGGCGTCCGCCCTCCAAGTCAGCCCGGTGTGGCGCAGGTCGTGGTGGCGCAGGTGCTCGTACCCCAGCTCCACCACCACCTCGTCCCAGTGAGTGGCGTCCCGCAGGACTGCAGTGGTGATCCGGCCGTCCCTGGGCCCGCTGAAAAGCCGGGCCATCGGGTCGGGGCCGATCACATCGAGCCGCCGGGCGACCAGGTCCCGGAGCTCCGGGATCCGCGGCACCGTCCGACGCCGCTTGCCCTTGGTGCCCTTGTCCACCAGCCCGCCGGGCACGGCGGTGGTCTGTCGGCACAGGTCCCACGTCCATCGCGCACGGTCGATGTCCTTGCGCCGCACACCGGAGACCTCACCGATCCGGGCCTCGGTGCAGGCCGCGAAGCGCACGACGTCGCTTTAGCCTCCGTACTGGCCGTGCGAGCGCAGCACCAGGGCGGTCGCCAGGTCGTCCAGCGCGTGCCAGTCCGGCAGGGCGAGCGCGCGCGGGTCGTCCAGCTCGTTCTCGGCCGGCTGGTATTCGCGCTGCCAGCCGCTGACCTTGGCGGGTTGGTGTCGATGACACCGCCGCAGACCGCCTGTTCCATAATCCGCACCAGCATGGCGAGGGTGTTCTTCACCGTCGAGCGGCCGTGCTCGTCCGCGATCCAGCCATAGACGGCGCGGTCGATCACGCCGTTCGTGACGGTGCGCAGGGGCAGGTGGCCGAGCGTGGGGACGATTCGCAGCCGCCAGCCGGCGCGGTAGGGGTCCAGGGTCTTGAACTCCAGTCCGCACACGGCGAGTTCCATCACCGAGTCCCCGTACTCGGCCAGCGGCATGGCCGCCGGGGCGGGGGTGACACCGCAGCTGGCCAACCGCAGCATCCCCGCGATCCACTCTTCGGCGGCGTCCCCCGTCGTGAACATCTCGGAGCTGAGCTTGCTCCAGCAGGCCCGCTCCGTTGCGATGTCCAGCCGATGCACCCAGCTGCAGCCGGGCTGCCCTCTGGCACCGAGCCTGCGCACAGCCACAGCCCCCTGCTGTCAGAGGCGCCGTACACCATGCGGTCATGAAGCTTCCGCGGGTTCCGTGTCCTGTGTGCAACCGCAGCATCGCCGTGACCCCGATCGGGGAGATCGGGCTCGGCGCCATCCACGATCACAAGCGCGAATCACGCCGCCTGGTCCTCTGCTAGGGATCTATGCAACGAGTTCCCCTGCACGCACGCCTGACATGGCAACAAGAACTCGCGCAGCCCAGCCACTCCGCAGGCCTCACCGCGGTGCAGGAGTCCCTGTTCCAATAGCTCCGCCACGTCCGGTCGGCGCCGTACAGCTCCATAGCCGGACGAACAGCCACTCCCAACCGGCCGCCAGCTTCACGCCGAACCGCGCCGGACAACCGCCGGCAGCGGCGAACCGGGAAAACCGCCCTTGACCGACCGCCAAACGGCCCTCGGACAAGGGCACTCCCAGCGCCGAGGGCTCAATACCGTTGACACGCAACGCTGCTCCCGGACAAAGAATTCTGGGAGCAGCAGGTCAGCGGCCCGCCACCCGTTGCGCACGCACACCCACGCGCCCTCGGCAGGCGCCCTGCGCCCAACCGTTCACAGAAAAGTCTTCGCGAACTCGACCGGATCGGGTGACAACGACCGGCCCAGCGTTGACCTCTGGAGCGGACTGGGAGCACATCGCTCCCATTTGCTCCCAACACTCCCAGCCCTGCGCTCCCAGAAACCGCCCCGAGAACGCGAAAAGGCCGCATCCGCCAAAACGGATACGGCCTCTGACCTGCGACTTTGGACAACAGTCCGAAGTCGGGACGACAGGATTTGAACCTGCGACCCCTTGACCCCCAGTCAAGTGCGCTACCAAGCTGCGCCACGTCCCGTGGTCTCGCTGCCTCGGCTCACCGATCTTGACCGGTGATCTTCGGCTTCTCGACCTTGCCCCCGGTCTCCCGGCGACGTGGAAAACAATACAGCACGTGGAGGGGTGCTCGCTGCCAGGTTTCGGGTGGCGGGGCCGGGTGGTGTCGTGGCTGGTCAGGGGGTGGGCTTGCGGGAGTCGTAGCGGAGGAAGGCGGGGCGCCGCGCCGCGAGCAGCAGGACGGCCGCGACACAGGCCAGCCCGCCGGTGACGACGGAGATCGTGACGGAGGAGGTGAGGGTGGCGACCGTGCCGGATTCGAAGTCGCCGAGGCGCGGCCCGCCGGCGACCACGACGATGAAGATGCCCTGGAGGCGGCCCCGCATGTCGTCCGGCGCCGCCACCTGCATGATCGTGTTGCGGAAGATCATGCTGATGGTGTCGGCGCAGCCGGCCGCCGCGAGCAGCGCCAGCCCGAGCCACAGTTCGCGGACGACCCCGAAGGCGGCGATGGCGAGCCCCCAGGCGGCAACGGCGGCGAGGACGGCCGCGCCGTGCCGGTGCACCCGCCCGATCCACCCCGAGAACAGCGCTCCGACCAGCGCGCCGACGGCCGGTGCGGCGACGAGCAGGCCGACCGTTCCGGCCCCGCCCCCGTAGAAGCCGACCGCGATGGCGGGGAAGAGCGCCCGGGGCAGGCCGAAGATCATGGCGGCGAGGTCGGCGAGGAAGCTGGTGCGCAGGTTCGGCCGGGTGGCGAGGAAGCGCAGCCCGTCGAGGACGGACGCCCGCCCCTTGCGTCCGCTGCCGTCGGCACCGTCGCTCTGCGGCTTCATCGCCGGCAGCCGCCACATCGCGTAGAGCGTCGCGCTGAAGGCGACCGCGTCGAAGAGGTACGCGGACTGGGCCCCGAACGCCCCGATGAGCAGTCCTCCGAGCATGGGGCCGACGGTCATGCCCAGGTTCATGCTCACGGTGTTGAGCGCGTTGGCGGCGGGCAGTTGTTCGCGCGGCACCAGGCGCGGGATCATCGACGACCTGGCCGGCGAGGAGAGCGCGAAGAAGCCCGCCTGGACGGCCACCGCCGCGTACAGCAGGACGACGACGTGCAGGCCGAGCAGGGCCTGGGCGGCGAGCAGGACGGAGACGGCGGCGAGGCCGGCGGAGCCGATCAGGCCGAGGCGGCGGCGGTCGACGGTGTCGGCGACGGCGCCGCCCCACAGGCCGAAGGCGACCAGCGGGACGAGCGAAAAAAGTCCGACGAGGCCGGTGGCGAAGCTGGACCGGGTGAGGTCCCAGACCTGGACGGCGACGGCCACGGCGGTCATCTGCTGGCCCACCGAGGAGACGGTCTGGCCGAACCAGACCCGCCGGTAGTCGGGGATGTCGCGCAGCGGCCCGATGTCGGCGAGTGCACCGCGGACGATCCGCCGCAGCCGCCCCGGGGCCGCAGCGTCCGCCGTGGGGTCCGCAGCGCCCGCCGTAAAGTCCGCAGTGCCCGCCGTGGGGTCCGCAGCATCCACCGTGGGGTCCGCAGCGTCCGCCGCGGGGCCAGTGGTGTGGGCGGGGGTGGGCGGGGCTGCTTCGGGGGCCTGCGGCTGATCGGTCGACATGGTCAACCATGTTCGACCACGACGTTTCACCCCGTCCCGCCGGGGTTGCCGCTACGGTGACCGCCGTGGCGTCCTCCGATCGCGAACTGACCGCCCCCGTCGACCTCTGCCGGCCGGACGGGCGGCTCGATCCGGCGGCCGTGGGCTGGTCACGCCGGCCGCTGCACCGGGCGAACCTGCGCGGCTGGGGCCGCACCAAGCGCTGGGAGTACTGGTGCGTGGCCGCGCCGACGCACCTGGTGGCGCTGACCGTGAGCGATCTGGACTTCCTGGCGCTGAACAGCGTGTACGTGCTGCGCTGGGACGGCCCGGCCGCACGCGCCCCTGGGAGGCGGAGCGCACCGCCCTGGTGCCGTTCGGCCGCGGGGTCGCCCTTCCGGAGGCGATCGCCGGGTCGAACGGGAGCGGCACCGACGTCGTGGTGGGGCCGGAGCGGCCGACCGGCGGCCGGGTCCGGGTGGAGGTCCTCGGCGAGGCGGGCGGTACGCGGCTGCGGGCCCGCTGCGTGGCGCCGGACGGCCGGCCGGTGGAGATCGACGTGTTCGCGGCGCTGCCGGACGGCCACGAGACGCTGGGCGTGGTCGTCCCGTGGGACGGGCGGCGCTTCCAGTACACCTCCAAGCACACCGCCCGCCCGGCCCGGGGCACGCTGCGGATCGGTGACGAGACGCTGCCGTTCGGGGCGGCGGCCGACGCCTGGGCGGTGCTGGACCACGGCCGGGGCCGCTGGCCGCGGAGGGTGCACTGGAACTGGGGCGCCGCCTCGGGCCGCACCGACGACGGCCGCACGCTCGGCCTGCAGTTCGGCGGCCGCTGGACGGTCGGCACCGGCACCACCGAGAACGCCCTCTGCGTGGACGGCCGTCTCACCCGGATCGGCGAGGAGCTCGCCTGGTCGTACGACCTCGCGGACCCGCTCGCGCCGTGGACGGTCCGCACCCCGGGCTCGGACGGGGTGGACCTGGTCTTCACCCCGTTCCACGACCGCCGCACCCGCACCGAGGCGGGTCTGCTCGCCAACCGCACCGACCAGTGCTTCGGCCACTACCGCGGCAGCGTCCGGGCGGCGGACGGCAGCCGGATCGCCGTCCACGACCTGTTCGGCTGGGCCGAGGACGTCCGGATGCGCTGGTGAACCGCCCGGACGGCACGACCCGGCGACCCGGCCCGCCGAACCGGCCCGCCGAACCGGGCAGGACGGACGGTCAGCCGGTGACCACGTGCCGCTCCCCCGCCTCGACGGCGAGCGGCAGCCGGTTGCCGGGCGGCGGGAAGGGGCAGATGAAGTGGTCGGCGAAGGCGCAGGGCGGCAGGTGGGCCCGGTTGAGGTCGAGCACGGTGCGGCCGTCGGCGTCCGGCGCGGGCAGGGTGATGAACCGGAAGCGGTAGGTCTCATGCCCGCTGGTGGCGTCCGCGATGACGCCGCTGAGCCGGCCGCCGGAGCGGCTGACGGTCAGCGCGTACTCCTCGCCGCACAGGGTGAAGGCGATCTGCCCGGTGACCGCGAGCGGCCGCTCCTTGCCGTCCGCGTTGGGGACGGTGAGCGCCCGGTCGCCGCTCTCGAACGGGGTGAAGACGGCGGCGACGGCCCAGTCCGGCGCGTACGGGAAGGTGTCGATGCCGGCGAAGGCGGCACGGGCCGGGGCGTCCGGGTCGAAGACCCGCAGGGCGAGCTCGCCCTCGCGCTCGATGGGGACGAGGCGCAGTTCGCCGAGGGTGGCGCGTTCCGGGGCCGGGTCGGTGTCGGGCCGCAGCGACACCTCGCCGTCCAGGGCCCCGGCCGCGGCCGCCGATTCGAGCCGGATGCCGTACTCGGCCTTGGCGTCGAGCCGGACGACCCCGTCGGCGGCCCACCACTCGCCCGGCAGGCCGGGGATCTGCTCCGGGTCCGGGCCGAGCCAGTGCGTCCCCGTCAGTGCGAGCGGCCCGTGCTGGGCGCTGACGGCGGCGGCGCGGGCCTCGGTCCAGCGCTGCCAGGATTCCGCGGCGGTCTCTGCGGCGGTCATCGGCGGTCCTTCCTGAGCGGTGCCTGAGCGGTGGCGTATCGGTGGCGGATCGGATCCGCAAGGGCTCGCGGGCGGGTCGCGCCCGCCGGGTCAGCGTGCGGTGAGCGGCCGGAACAGGCCCTCCTGGACGACGGACACGACGAGCCGCCCGCTGCGGTCGAAGATCTCGCCGCGGGCGAGCCCGCGGGCGCCGTGCGCGATCGGTGACTCCTGCTGGTAGAGCAGCCAGTCGTCTGCGCGGAACGGACGGTGGAACCACATCGCGTGGTCGAGCGAGGCCATGTCGAAGTTCCGCTCGCCCCACAGGGGTTCGACGGGGACGCGGACGGCGTCGAGCAGCGTCATGTCGCTGGCGTAGGTGAGCGCGCAGACGTGGATCAGCGGGTCGTCGGGCAGTTCGCCGTTGGTCCGCAGCCAGACGCCGCTGCGCGGCTGGACCCCGGCCAGCTCCTCCTTGTTCCAACGCAGCCGGTCGACGTAGCGGATGTCGAAGGGCTGGCGGCGGCTGATGAACGGCGGCATCTCGCCGAGCCGGGAGCCGACCTCGTCGAGGGCGCTGGGCAGCTCCTCCGGGCCGGGGACCTGCGGCATGGCGTCCTGGTGCTCGATGCCGCCCTGCTCGGGGCGGTGGAAGTCGGCGGTCAGCGCGAAGATCGACCGGCCCTGCTGGATGCCCAGCACACGGCGGGTGGTGAAGGACCGTCCGTCGCGGATCCGGTCGACCTGGTAGACGATCGGCACGCCGGGGACGCCGGGACGCAGGAAGTAGGCGTGCAGCGAGTGCACCGGGCGGTCCCCGTCGACCGTCCGGCCGGCGGCGACCAGGGCCTGGCCGGCGACCTGTCCGCCGAAGGTCCGCTGGAGGGCCTCCTCCGGGCTGCGTCCCCGGAAGATGTTGAGTTCGATCTGTTCCAGATCGAGCAGGTCGACGAGCTGGTCGACGGGCGTGCCCATGTCCTGTGTCCTCTCCAGGCCGCCGGACGCCTGCCCGGGATCTCCGGTGCGGCGCCGCCCGGCGCTCTACGTCTACCGAGAAGTCTCCTCCGGATCGGGGAATTCCCGCCGTCCGGATCGGAATCCGCGGTCGGTCCGGCCCGGAACGGCGACCGGAACAACCACCGGAACCGACCGCCGGACCGGCGCGGACGGCCCGGAACGGCCCGGCAACGGCGGCCCCGAAGCCGCAGGGCAACGGCCTCAGACGAGTCCGGACTGCCGGACGGTGATGTTCAGCCGCCCGACCAGGCCGAGTGCGGGGTCGGCGGTGCCGGGCAGCGTCTTCACCACGCCGTGGTAGGCGAACCGGGCCGGGCCGCCGAAGACGAACAGGTCGCCGCTGCGCAGTTCCAGGTCGGTCCAGGGCCGGGTGCGGGTCTCGGTGTTGCCGAGCCGGAAGACGCAGCCGTCGCCGATCGAGAGCGACACCACGGGGGCGTCGACGCGTTCCTCCTTGTCCTTGTGCAGGCCCATCCGCGCGCCGTGCGGGTAGTGGTTGACGACGGCGATGTCGGGCTCGTACCCGGCGGCGCCGGGCACCGCGGCGAGGCCGTCCGGACCGTAGGCCGCCGCGAGGGCGCGGCGGGCGAGGGCGCCGAGTTGGGGCGGGAAGGGCTTGACCGGGGCGCCGTCGCCGTCGACGACCGTCCGCGCGTAGCCGTACGGGTACCAGTGCCAGCCGAGGCAGACGGTGCTCACCGACATGTGGCCTCCGGTGGGCATCCGGACGGTGCGCATCCCGGCGGGCGGCCGGGCCCAGTCGCGGCAGGCCTCGACGAGCGCGCGCTGCTCGGCGGCGTCCAGCCAGTCCGGGAGGTGGACGGCGCCGGGGGCCGGTTCGGCGGGCTCTCGCGGGAACGGGAGGGGTTCGCCGGTCATACGGCCATCCTCGCAGCTGCCCGGACCGCCCCGGGCACGGACGGCAGGACGGGCGTCCACGACCTCCGGCCCGGGGCCGGACGGGCGTCCGCGACCCTCCGGCCCGGGGCCGGACGGGCGTCCGCGACCTCCGGCCCCCGGGGCCGGGCGACGGGACGGGCGGTCCCCGCGGGCTCCACGCCGGTCGCAGGGTCGACATGCGGTGCACCGGCCGGCGGCCCACGCTGGTCGGGGAGCCGACCCCGCCCCGCCCCGCCGCGGCGCAGCGTCTGCGCCGCTCCGTGCACCCGAGGAGCCGGCATGAGCAGGCTGGACTTCGCCGTCGTCGACCTTCCCGAGTCGTCCATGCACAAGACGGCGGTGCTGATCGCCGGCGCGCGCGGGACGATGCTGGTGGACACCGGGTTCACCCGTTCGGACGGGCGGAAGCTGGCGCAGCTGGTCGGGGCGATGGAGCGGCCCCTGACCACGGTCTTCGTCAGCCACGGGGACCCGGACTTCTACTTCGGCGCCGAAGAGGTGCAGAACGCCTTCCCGGAGGCGACGTTCCTGGCGCATCCGCTGGTGATCGAGCACATCGCGCAGACGTACCCGTCGAAGCTGTCGACCTGGGCGCACCTGGGGAGCGAGCTGCCGACCCGGCCGCCGCGGCTGCGGCCGCTGGACGGCGACGTGATCGAGTTCGAGGGACACCGCTTCGAGGTGCGCGGTTTCGAACCGAAGCTGCCGGACCGGCACTTCCTGTGGGAGCACCGCAGCCGGGTGCTGCTCGGCGGCGTCGCGCTCTACCAGGGGCTGCACGCCTGGACGGCGGACACCCCGGACCCCGGCCGGCGGGAGGCCTGGATCGACCTGCTGGACGCGATGGAGGCGCTCGATCCGATGATGGTGGTGGCCGGGCACCGGATGCCGGCGGCAACTCCGGACGCGAGCGCGATCGCCTTCACCCGTGACTACCTCAAGGCCTTCGAGCGGGAGGTGGGCAAGGCCGAGGAGGCGGCCGACGCGGAGGAGGCGCTGCTGCGCCTGTACCCGGACGCCGGGCTGAAGCTCGCCGTCCGGCTGGGTACCCGGGTGGCGAAGGGCGAGCTCGTCATGGACTGAGCAGAAGCGGGCGGAGAAGGTCGGGCCGCCCCTGCGGCGAAACACCGAACCGCCCGCCGGCGGCCGCCCGTCCGGGGGGTACGGGCCCCCCCCCGACGGGCGGCGGCAGGTGGCCGGGGGCGCAGCAGGGGCGGCCCCGGACGAGGGCGGTGACGCGGTGGTCAGCGCCGCACGGGGTGTCAGACGGACAGGACCTGGCCCGGGAAGATCATGTTCGGGTTGCCGCCGATGACACCGGCGTTGTTCTTGTACAGGGACTTCCAGTCGACGCCCTTGGCCTTGGCGATCTTGCTCAGGGTGTCGCCGGCCTTGACGGTGTAGTTGCCGCCGTCGGTGTTCTTCTTCGCCGGGGCGGACGGCTTCGGGGCGTCCTGCTTGGCGGTGGTGTTCAGCTGGGCGCGGGCCTCGCTGCGGCTGGCCTTCTGCTCGTCGGCCTTGGGGGCGGCCGGGGCGGCGGCCTTGGGGGCCGGGGCGGCGGCGGCCTTCGGCGCGGCAGCGGCGGCGGTGTCGACCTGCGGGGCGGCGCCGCCCTTGGTCAGGCCGGCCTTGACGGAGCAGACGGGCCAGGCGCCCGGGCCCTGCACGGCGAGGACCTTCTCGGCGACGGCGATCTGCTGGTCCTTGGTGGCCAGGTCGGCGCGCGGGGCGAACGAGGTGCCACCGAAGGCGGCCCAGGTGCTGTTGGTGAACTGCAGGCCGCCGTAGAAGCCGTTGCCGGTGTTGATGTGCCAGTTGCCGGTGCTCTCGCACTGGGCGACGGCGTCCCAGGTGGAGACGGAGGCGGCGGAGGCGGAGGTGGCCGTGACGAGGCCCGCCACCGGCAGGACGGCCACAGCGGCGCCGCCCGCGATCGCCAGCCGGACGCGGTTGCGCTTGGTGGCGGTGGTGGTGGCAGCGGCAGTCTCGTTACGGAAGAGCATGAGATTCCTCTCGAAAGCCCCGGGCGGGCAGGCGGAACCAGAGCCGTGTGGCTCTCGGTTCGCTCGCCGCGTCCGCAAGACGGCCGTTGCACGTGTTCGTACGTGCCGCGCCGCCCCGGCCACCCGCTTCGTCCGGGCGGTGGTCAGCCGCTCCGGCGGCACTCGCTCCCCCGGCCGGGGCCGGTGGGCGGTGCTCGGGTGAACCCGGGAAGTGCTCGGTGCACTGGGCAAAAACCTACGAGCCGCCCGGCCGGGCACCAAACAGTTTCGGGTCGTCCCAGCTCAGCGCAGCGTTACCGCGAGTATCGATCTAGCAAAGAACGGGGATATGCCCGTTTTGCCCGTATTTTCCATGATCGATCCCCACCCGATCGTGAGGCTGCTCACCGTTTCCGGCCTGTGACCTCGGGCACAGCGTCGACAGATTGCGACCGCACGCCCACCCGTCGCAGTCAGATCCGCGGCAAATCCCGTCGGAGCCGGACGCACCCGTGACCCCGGCCACAACCGCCCGTTGGGAATGGCGGCCAGGCGCGCCCGTGCCACCCCCTGAGACCGGAGGAGTTCCCTTGCCGCGCATGCTCGAAGTCAGCGACGAAGTACGAACCGAGATCGGCGACGACGAGGCCGACCGCCTGCTCGCCGGCGCCCACGCCCCGGACGCCTACGACTGCACCTCGTGCCGCGCCCCCGGCGACTCACTGCGCGAGCCCACCAGCACCGTCCTGTTCATCGGCGATGAGACCGCCGTCCTGGCCTTCGCCCACGCCCGGTGCGTGCCCTCGCAGGTGGTGCCGGTGGACGAGGACCAGCTGCTCGGTGCCGTCCGTTCGATCTCCCAGGCGCAGGGCGGGGTCGGCGCGCCCGCGTCCGCACCGGCGCACGCCGTCTCCGGCGCCCATGCCGCCCCCGGGATGCCCGACGACGTCTGGTCCGCCCCGCCCGTGCGGGCGCCGCAGCCGCAGGCCCCGGCCGACCCGGGCACCCAGCCGGCGGTGCTCGGCGTCACCTGCGGCCTGGTGCTCTGCGGGGACACCCCGTACGCGGCCCTCGTGGTGGAGCCCACCGGGCCGATCGCCCGCCCCGGCAGCGGCTCGGCGGAGGACGAGTTCCTCTCCCTGCTCACCGACCACGGCTTCCAGGTGGTCCAGTCGGTCGACCGGGCGCCGGTCCGGCCGCTGACCGGCTGGTCGGTGCTGATGGCGATGGGCCAGCTGCACGCGATCCTGCAGCCCTCGGCCACCGGCGGCAGCGCCGCCTGGTGGCAGGCCCACCAGCCGCTGCAGGTCACCGAGGCCTGGCGCGCCGCGGTCGCCCGCCGCTCCGAGGTGATCATGTACGCGGTGCCCGCCGGGACGATCGGCCGCCAGCCCCGCGAGGACCTGCTGCGGATGGCCCTCGACCGGGCCGCCGGGCAGGGCGTCCTGGCCGCCGGCATGCTGCCGCTGGCCGGCACCTGACCGTGCCCGGCGGCAGGTCGTCCGGACCCGGAGGACCGCCCGGCCGAGCGCCCGGCGGACCTCCCGGCGGCACCCGGCGGGCACCCGGCCGACTGGCATAGGCCGGGCCGCGGAACCCCGCATCCCCGGGCGGTCTCGCTCGTTGGCCCTCACGTGTACAGCTACGACGTCGCCCCGACCACCCGCCCGTCCGCCGGCCGCACCATCCCGGGCATGCGCCCCTCGTACGACGCGGACCTGCCCGTCTCACCGACCCCGATCTACGACGCGCTGTACTCCGAGTACCGGAGACTCTTCCGGGCCCTGCCGGGCGACCGGACGGACGAGGAACAGCTCCGGTTCACCGGCTTCGGTGGGCCGGACAGGTTCTCCCGGTTCTCCGGGTTCGGCGCGTCCTCGGCCGCGTCCTACCCGCAGCACCAGGTGTTCGAGACCTACGCGGGGCACGCGCACGGCACCCCGCAGTTCGTCTCGGAGAGCCTGTCGGCGGCCGCCGGGCGGGGGCACGGCACCGAGCACCAGCAGGGCCGGCTGGCGACCCAGACCGCCACGGTCGGCCAGCAGGCCGGGCACACCTCGGCCGGCCACACCGCCGCGGGCCACGAGGCCACCGGGCACACCCCCGGGCAGGCGGTCGGCGGCACCGGGCAGGGCTGGGTCGCCGCCGGGTACCTGGGGCAGCAGCCGACCGCGGCGGGCGGTGGGCGGCACCGCTCGCTGCTGTCGCTCCCACCGGGCCGCTCCGCCGAGCAGACGCTCTGAGCGGGCCCTCTGAGCGGGCGCGGACGCGGAACGGCCGGGGCCGGGCAGCACGATCGCTGCCCGGCCCCGGCCGTTCCGGCTTCTGTCCCTACTTCTTGCGGCGCTTCTCGCGCACCCGCACGGAGATCGAGATCGGCGTGCCCTCGAAGCCGAACTCCTCGCGCAGCCGGCGCTCGACGAAGCGGCGGTAGCCCGCCTCCAGGAAGCCGGAGGCGAACAGCACGAACCGCGGCGGGCGGGTGCCGGCCTGGGTGCCGAACAGGATGCGGGGCTGCTTGCCGCCGCGGATCGGGTGCGGGTGGGCCGCCACCAGCTCGCCCAGGAAGGCGTTCAGACGGGCCGTCGGGATGCGGGTCTCCCAGCCCTCCAGCGCGGTCTCGATCGCCGGGACGAGCTTCTCCATGTGCCGGCCGGTCTTCGCCGAGACGTTGACCCGCGGCGCCCACTGCACCTGGACGAGATCCTTCTCGATCTCGCGCTCCAGGTAGTAGCGGCGCTCCTCGTCGAGCCGGTCCCACTTGTTGTAGGCGATCACGACGGCCCGGCCGGCCTCGACGGCCATCGAGATGATCCGGGTGTCCTGCTCGGCGAGGGTCTCGCTGGCGTCGATCAGAACGACCGCGACCTCGGCCTTCTCCAGCGCCGAGGCGGTGCGCAGCGAGGCGTAGAAGTCCGCGCCGGCGGTCAGGTGGACCCGGCGGCGGATACCGGCGGTGTCGACGAACTTCCAGGTCTTGCCGCCGAGTTCGATCATCTCGTCGACCGGGTCGCGGGTGGTGCCGGCCAGCTCGTTGACGACCACCCGCTCCTCGCCGGCGACCTTGTTGAGCAGGCTGGACTTGCCGACGTTCGGACGGCCGATCAGCGCGACCCGGCGGGGGCCGCCGACCGGGCCGTTGCCGAAGAGCTGCGGCGGGGCCTCGGGAAGCGCGTCCATGACGGCGTCCAGCAGGTCGCCGGAGCCGCGGCCGTGCAGCGCTGAGACGGGGTACGGCTCGCCGAGGCCGAGCGACCACAGGTAGGCGGCCTCGGCCTCGGTGGAGGGGCCGTCGACCTTGTTGGCGCAGAGCACGGTGGGCTTGCCGGCCCGGCGGATCAGCTTGATCAGCGCCTCGTCGGTGTCGGTCGCGCCGATGGTGGCGTCGACGACGAAGAGCACCGCGTCTGCGGACTCGATGCCGTACTCGGCCTGGGCGGCGACGGCGGCGTCGATGCCGAGGACGTCGACCTCCCAGCCGCCGGTGTCGACGAGCTTGAAGCGGCGGCCGTTCCAGGTCGCCTCGTAGGTGACGCGGTCGCGGGTGACGCCGGGGCGGTCCTCGACGACCGCCTCGCGGCGGCCGATGATGCGGTTGACCAGGGTCGACTTGCCGACGTTCGGGCGGCCGACGACGGCCAGCACCGGCAGCGGGCCGTGCGAGGCGGCGTCGAGGTCGGCGTCCACCTCGTCGGTGTCGAAGCCCTCTTCGGCGGCGAGCGCCATGAACTCGGCGTACTCGGCGTCGCCGAGCTCACCGTGGTGCGCGGCGGTGTCGTTGCTCATGTGTGTTTCTTCCGTTTCCCGGCACGGCCCTTCCCAGGGGCGTGCCGTGCGTACCTGCCCTGTCGGGCAGCGCGAAACTACGTGTCCCGTAGTCGGAGGACGGGCCGGACGGCCCGAGGATGGTCGGCGGTGGTGCGGTCGGTCAGACGGCGGACGGCTGCTGGGCCCGCTCCTCGACCAGGGCGGCGACCGTGTCGATCACCTGGTCGAGGGTGAGCTCGCTGGTGTCCACCAGGACGGCGTCCGGGGCCTGGGCCAGCGGCGCCGTCTCCCGGGAGGAGTCGGCGGCGTCCCGGCGGTCCAGGTCGGCGGCCATCGCGGCGATGGTGGCCTCGTCCACGCCCTTGGCCCGGAGCTCGGCCGCGCGGCGCGCGGCACGGGCGGCGCCCGAGGCGGTGAGGAAGACCTTGGCGGTGGCGCCCGGGAACACGACGGTGCCCATGTCGCGGCCCTCGGCGACTATGCCGCGCGGGGCGACCTCGGCGCAGCCGCGCTGAAGCTCCACCAGCCGGGCCCGGACGGCCGGGACGGCGGAGACCGCGGAGACCTTGGCGGTCACCTCGGGGCCGCGGATCGGGCCGGAGACGTCCTGGCCGTCGACCGTGATGGTCGGGCCGGCCGCGTCCGTGCCGGAGACGATCACCGGCTTGCCGCAGGCGATCGCGACGGCCTCGGCGTCGTCCACGTCGATGTCGTTGGAGAGCATCCACCAGGTCATCGCCCGGTACATGGCGCCGGTGTCCAGGAAGCTGAGACCGAGGCGGGCGGCGACCGCCCGCGAGACGGTCGACTTGCCCGATCCGGAGGGTCCGTCGATGGCGACGACGACCGGGGCGTGCGCTCGGTCGGCAGTGTCCACGGGGCGAACCTCTCTCTCGGTCCGGCGCGCTCGGGCCGGGATGACTATCTACAAGGTTAATGGACCGGCGGAGGCATCCCGTCCGGTCGGTCCCGGGGCCGCCCCCTACACGCCTGGCGGTCAGTCGGCCGGCAGCCGCTCCTCCTCGTGGTACCGCACCCCGTGCCGCTCGGCGAAGGCCCGCAGCCGGTCCAGGTCGTCCTCCGGCACGACGGTGCGCGCCGTCCGCAGCCCGCCGGCGGTGCCGGCCGAGGGGGCCGGCGCGGGTTCCAGGCCGAAATCGGCCGTCGACCGGGTGCCGCGGGCACCGCGCTCGCCCCGGTGCGTCAGGTCGATCCGGCGGAGGGCCGCGAACGGGACGACCTGCTCGGCCCCGCCGTGCAGCACGAACCGGGCCGTGCCCCGCCCCGGGCGCAGCTCGCACTCCACCACCAGCCGTCGCTGCCGGGCCCGCAGCATCCGCAGGCCGGCCAGCTGCCCGGCGAGCAGCGCCGCGCCGATCGCGCAGCCCCACCACCGCAGCACCGGCCAGAGCAGCAGCAGGAGCAGCACGGCACCGGCGTCCACGGCGCCGACCAGGGCCGCGGTGCGGTCGCCGTCCGGCGGCCCCGGGCGCCACACCAGTGCGTCCGCCGCGGCGTCCACCGGTCCGTCCACCGGATCGTGTCCGTACACCAGCCCTCCCCCGAAGCCCGTCCGGTGCACCGACGCGACCGGGACGACGGGCGGTTCCCGGGCGGACGGGGGCTCAGTCGCGGACGCTCCAGCCGCGGTCGCGCAGACCGCCGGTGAGCAGCCGGACGGCCGACGGGGCGACGTCCAGGTGCACGTGGCCGACCTGCTGGCCGTCGGAGTGCTCGATGGTGACGTCCTCGATGTTGACGCCGAGCGCACCGACCTCGCCGAAGAGCCGGCCGAGCTCGCCGGGCTGGTCGCCGAGGACGACGGTGACCGACTCGTACCGGGTCGGCGGGGCGCCGTGCTTGCCGGGGATCCGGGCGTGGCCGGTGTTTCCGCGCCGCATCACCGCCTCGATGCCCGCCGCACCGGCCCGCCGCTCGCCCTCGTCGGCGGCCTGCAGGGCGCGCAGCGCCGTCACCGCCTCGTCGAGGTCCGCGGCCACCTCCTGCAGGATGTCGGCGACCACCCCGGCGTTCGCGGAGAGGATGTCCACCCAGAGCGCCGGATTGGACGCGGCGATCCGGGTCACGTCCCGCACGCCCTGCCCGGACAGCCGGACGGCCGTCTCGTCGGCGTGCTCCAGCCGGGCAGCCACGATCGAGGAGACCAGCTGGGGGGCGTGCGAGACCAGCGCGACGGCACGGTCGTGCGCGGTCGCGTCCATCACGATCGGCATGGCCCCGCAGAGCGCCACCAGCTCCAGCGCGGCGTTCAGGGTGTCGGTGTCGGTGTCCCCGGTCGGGGTGAGCACCCACGGCCGGCCCTCGAACAGGTCGGCCCGGGCGGCCAGCGGGCCGGACCGCTCACGGCCGGCCATCGGGTGGCCTCCGATGTAGTGGACGGTGTCGCAGCCGAGCGCGGCCACCTCGGCCCGCGGGCCGGCCTTCACACTGGCCACGTCGGTGTAGCAACGGGCCAGACCGCGGCGCTGGCAGTCCGCCAGCACCTTGCCGACCAGCGCCGGCGGCACCGCGACGATCGCCAGGTCGACCGGGCCCTCGGGCAGCTCGGTCGAACCCGCGCCGAGCGCGGCGGCCGTACGGGCGGCGTCCGGGTCGGCGTCCTCCAGATAGACGGCGACCCCGCGGCCGGTGAGCGCGAGGGCGGCGGAGGTGCCGATCAGTCCGGTGCCGATGACGGCGGCTGTGCGCATGACGGGGTTGGTCTCCTGGTACGGGCGGCCTGCTGTCCCGCCCATCCTCTCGCAGCCCCACCCCACCCGTCGAAGCCGTCCACCAGCCGAACCCCCGCACAGCGGCGGACCCCACGGGAAGGGCGGTCCCGGGGGCGCTGGACAGGTGGCGTGCACCCAGGGGCGCGTGGGGGCGCCTGATGCGGCTCGCCCGGACCTGCACGGTTCCCCGTTCGCCTGGGTATGTCTCCGTCCGCAACCGGGTCGGGGGCCGGGGCCGTCCCCTCAGCCGACGCGCAGCGGAAATCCGCGGCGGACGGCCGCCGGCCCCGGCAGACTGGCGGCCCGGACCGGGGACGGACGAAGGGGCAGGGCGGGGTGGCAGCAGAGACGGCAGCGGCGGATCGGTGGGAGTCGGTACTCGACTCGGTGGTGGTGTACGCGAGCGGCGCGCTGTGCCGCAGGCGGGCCCGGGGCAGGGTGCCCGCGGACGGCAGGGTCCGGCTGACGGGCCTGCCGAGGGTGGCGGACGCGGGTTCGCTGCGTGCGTCGGTGCTCTCCGGCGGGGCGCGGGTGACGGCGGCGCGGCTGGAGCCGGAGGCGAAGGTCCGCAGCCGTTCGGACCTTCCGGGGCTGCGCCTGCGGGTGGATCGGGCGCGGGACGCCGCGGAGGCCCTGCGGCAGCGTTCCGCGCGGCAGGAGGCGCGGATCGCGGAGGTCTCCGCGGTGCGGGCGGTCCCGCCGCCGTTGCAGGCGGACGAGCCGCACCGCCGTACGCCGACCGACGCCTGGTTCGAGCTGGCGGACTTCGTGGACGAGCGGCTGGCCGCGCTGCACGCGCGGTCCGCGGACCTCGCCGAGGAGCTGCGGCTGGCCGAGCACGAACTGGCCCTCGCCGAGGATGCGTTGGCCCGGGCCTCGTCCGCGGTGGCGGTCGGCCCGGTGACGCTGGGCGGTTCGGCCGTGGTGACGCTGGAGGGTGCGGCGGAGGGTGCCGAGGTCGAGCTGGAGGTGGAGTACGGGGTACCGGGTGCGGTGTGGGTGCCGACGTACCGGCTGACCTACCGCCAGGGCGAGGGCTCCGGGACGCTGCTGCTGCGGGCCCAGCTCGCGCAGCGCACCGGCGAGGACTGGTCGGGGGTGCGGATCGGCCTGTCCACGGCGGACCTGCAGCGCCGGACGGACCTGCCGCAGCTGCGTTCGCTGCGGATCGGACGGCGGCAGGCCGTGCCGGCCGCGTCGGGCTGGCGGGAGCCCCCGGCGGGGCTGGGCGATCTGTTCAGCGGGTACGACGCGGCGGGCCGCCCGCCGCAGCCGCGTGCGGGGCGGGCCCGTCCGGCGGGCGGTGGCCGTCCGGGCCGGGCGGCCCGGCCCGGTGCCGGGCCGGACGTGACGCTGGCGGGCGGCCTCACCGGCGCGGAGACCGCGCTGCCGTTCGCGGCGCCTCCGCCGCCTCCGCCGCCCGCTCCCGGTGCCGCGCCGCAGGCCTTCCCGATGCCGGCGCCGTCCGTTCAGGCGTACGGCGCGGCGCCGCAGCCGCCGGGGGCGATGCCTCCGCCGGCGCCGGTGGCGTCCGCCCGCGGCATGCGCGCGAGGGCCGGGGGCGGGGCACGCTCCGCACCGGCCGCCGCCTTCGACGTGGCGCCGGAGCCGGTGGCGCCGCCGGTGCCGCCGGGTCCTTCGCAGGCGCAGCTGGACTACGCGGGCCTGGTGCTGGACGGCCCGGACCGGCCGGCGCACCGGCGCGGCCTGCTGTTCCCCGGGGCGGTGCACGACCCGGCGGCGACGGAGTCGCGGAACCTCGCCGAGTCGGTGGCGGCGCTGGCCCTGCCGGCGCACGCGGTGCGGCCGCGGGTCTCGGCGGGCTCCTTCGACCAGCGGTACGACGCGGCGGCGCGGGCCGACGTGCCCTCGGACGGCACCTGGCACACCGTCACCGTCGGGGAGGTGCCGGTGTCGCTGCGCACCGAGTACGTCTGCGTGCCGGCCGTCGAGGAGGCGGTGTACGGCACCCTGGTGCTGACCAACGCCACGGCCTCGGCGCTGCTGGCCGGGCCGGTGGAGGTCACCGTGGACGGGGACTTCCTGCTGACCGCGGCGCTGCCGACGCTGGCGGCGGGCGGTGCCCGCCGGGTCGGCCTCGGCCAGGCGGAGGCGGTGCGGGTGGCCCGCCGCACCGAGATGCGGGAGTCCACCGCGGGCATGCTCAACAACACGACGGTGCTGGACCACCGCATCCACGTGGAGCTGGCGAACCGGCTGCCGCACCCCGTCACCGTGGAGGTGCGCGAGCGGGTGCCGGTCTCCACCGACCAGGACGTGCGGATCGAGGAGCGCGGCACCTGGACCGCGCCCGACCGGCCGTCCGAGGCCTACCCGCCGAGCACCCGGCGCTGGCGGGTGGAACTGCCCGCCGACGGCACCGCCGAACTCGACGGCGGCTACGAGATCCGCATCCCGGCCGGCAAGGCCGTCGTCGGCGGCAACCGGAGGAGCTGACCATGACCGACACACCCATTGCCCCGCTCCCCGACGAGCCGCTGCCGCAGGTGCCGGCGGCCGACCACCCGCTGCCGGTGACGGCGGTGACCTGTCTGGAGGACCGCGCGCACGTCGAACGGACCGCCGTGGTCGACCTCCCCGCGGGGGTCAGCCGGCTGCGGCTCGGTCCGGTCTCGGCGCTCGCCGTGGACCGCACCCTGCGCGCGGAGGCGCCCGGCGGCGGGGGCGTCCGGGTGCTGGACGCCCGGGTGGTGCGCAGCTGGGTGCCGCGCGCCCCGCTGCCGCCCACCGCCGGGGACTCGGAGCTGAGGCACCGGGTGCACGCCCTGGAGCAGGAGCAGCAGGCCGAGACCCGGGTCCGGGAGCGGCTGGAGGCCCGGCTGGCGCTGCTCGCCCAGCTGGCCGCCGATCTGCTGCGGGAGATCGGTGAGGGCGCGGGCCGCGGCGAGCTGGAGCGCAGCCGCTGGGGCCGCGAGCTCGACCGGATCGACGGCGAGCGGGACGCGCACGGCGAGAAGCTGCGGGTGTCCCGGGCGCGGCTGGAGGAGCTGGCCGAGGACCTGGCGGCGGCCCGGCGGGCGCTGGACGCGGCCGAGCAGGAGCCGGCGGAGCTGTTCGCCCACGTCGAGGTGACGGTGGAGGCGGAGGCGGCGGGCCGGGCGGAGCTGAAGGTGGGCCACCTGACGCCGTGCGCGCTGTGGCGGCCGGCCTACCGGGCCTCGCTGGCGGGCGGGCGGCTGGTGCTGGAGACCGAGGCGGTGGTGTGGCAGCGCACCGGCGAGGACTGGTCCGGGGCGCGGCTGACCTTCTCGACGGCCCGGTCGGCGCTGGCCTCGGAGCCGCCGCGGCTGACCGAGGACGTGCTGAGCCTGCGGGAGCGCACCGCGGAGGAGCGCAGGACGGTCGAGGTGGAGCTGCGCGAGGAGGAGATCGGCACGACCGGCCCGTCCGCGGACGGTCTGCCGGGGGTGGACGACGGCGGCGAGGTCCGGGTGCTGCGGGCGGCGTCGCCGGCGTCGGTACCGGCCGACGGGCGGGCGCACCGGATCCCGCTGACCGTGTTCGACACCGCGGCGAGCAGCGAGTTCGCGGCCGCGCCGGAGCTGTCGCCGCTGGTCACCCGGGTGGTGCGGTTCCGCAACGACGCGGGGCACGCGCTGCTGGCCGGGCCGGTCGACCTGGTGCAGGGCAGCGGGTTCACCGGCCGCGGCGAGCTGCGGTTCACCGCCCCGGGGGCCGCGGCGGAGCTGTCGTTCGGCAGTTCGGACGGCCACCGGGTGGTCCGGGAGACCGAGGAGGGCCGCGGCACGACGGGCATCACCGGGCGGACGGTGGTCACCCGGACGGTGCGGCTGCACCTGTCGCGGTTCTCCGCGCCCGAGGAGCGGGACGAGCAGGTGGTGACGGTGCGCGAGCGGATCCCGGTGTCCGAGGTGTCCTCGGTGGAGGTGAAGCTGCGCAAGGAGGCCTGCTCGCCGCCGCCGGACGAGCTGGACTCGGAGGGCGTCGTCCGCTGGGACGTTCCGCTGCCGCCGGGCGGCCGGCGCACCCTCACGCTCGTGTACGAGGTGTCGGCGGCGTCGAAGGTGGCGGGACTGTGAGCCAGGTCCAGCCGGATTTGTCCCGTCAACTCCGGTAGAAATGACCCATGATCTACCATCTCGCCCCGCTGGACGACTGGCTGCGCGACCCGGGGCGGCCGTACGCGGCCGCCTCGCTGCTCACCGACGGCTTCATCCACTGCTCGGCCGACGAGCGGACGGTGCTGGCCGTCGCCAACCTCTTCTTCGCCGACACGCCGGATCCGCTGATGGCGCTGCTGATCGAGGAGAAGCTGGTCGAGCCGATGGTGAAGTGGGAGGCGCCCTCCGGCCCGCCGCCGGAGGGCGCCACGCCGGACGTGCTCTTCCCGCACATCTACGGCCGGCTGAACCGGACGGCGGTGATCGGCCTGGAGAAGGTCGAGCGCGGCACGGACGGCCGCTGGGCCCGGCTGCTCCCCTGGAGCTGAGCCGGGCCCGTCCGGGCGGCGGCGGTCAGAGCCAGCCGCGCTCGCGGGCCGCCATGCCCGCCTGGAAGCGGGTGGTGGCGCCGAGCTGGCGCATCAGGCTCTGCAACCGCCGCTGGGTGGTGCGGGCGCTCCAGCCGAGGGAGCGGGCGATCGACTCGTCGGTCAGGCCGGCGGCGAGCAGGCCGAGCAGCTTGCGGTGGTCGGCCTCGGGGCCGGTGTCGGCCTCGCCGTCGCCGATCGCCGCCTGCAGCGGCACGGCCCGCTCCCACTCGGCCTCGAACAGCGCGTCCAGGGCCTGCAGCAGGGCCGACGGGTGGATGACGTAGGCGGCGTCCAGCACGCTGTCGCCGACGGTGATCGGGATGATCGCCATCTTGTCGTCCGACATCATCATCTTCATCGGCAGCACGGGGCGGACGCGGGCCTCCTCGCCGTCCTCGACGCCGATGAGGATCTCCTTCTCCAGCCGGCCCGGCCAGGCCACCGCGTCCTTGTCGTACACGGTGCGGAAGCGCACGCCCGCCTTGAGCTTGGCGCGCTGGCGGGGCATCTGGGCGACCGGGTCCTGGATGTAGGGCGGGCAGTCGAAGCCGCGCACCTGGTACTGGGTGCTGTCGACCAGGTGCTCCAGCCGCTGGGCGATCGCCTCGCCGCCGGTGAGGACCTCGACGGAGTGCGCCGGGTCGGTGTAGCGGGACGCCTCGCGGAAGGCGTCCATCAGCCGGTGCATCTCGGCGCGGGCGCTGCGCAGCTCCGCCTCGCGGTGGCCGATGAGGGTGCCGATGGCGACGTCGGGCGCGACCGCGAGGTAGCGTTCCCGGTCGACCGGGGCCCGGGTGGCCATGCCCTGCTCGGCCAACCGGTCGAGGGCGTCCTGGCTCTGCTGCAGTGTCAGGCCGCACTGCCCGGCCAGCTCCTCGGCGGTGGACTGCGGCGAGACCACCAGGGCCGCGTACACCTGTCCGTCCGGCCGTCCCAGGCCGAGCGCTCCGAATGCGTCGAGCACGCCGCTCCTTCCCCCATGCGGCCAGTGGCCCAGTGGCGCAGTTCCGCCACTCGTCGAGCTGCTGTCCGGTGGCCATCCTGCGCCACAGATCCACATCATGACAAGGCGGTGCGTCGAGGTTCACACGGGGTCCCCGCCGAAGAGCCGGAAGGCCTCCCCGCCGAACGGCGGGGAGGCCTTCGATTCGAAGGTTCCGACGGTGCGGCCCCGGTCCGCCCTACAGGCCGACCTCGCGCATCAGCTGGCCGACCTCGGGGTTCGTGAGGCGGCGCAGCCAGCCAGACTTCTGGTCGCCGAGCGCGATCGGGCCGAAGTGGGTGCGCACCAGCTTCTCGACCGGGAAGCCGACCTCGGAGAGCATCCGGCGGACGATGTGCTTGCGGCCCTCGTGCAGGGTCACCTCGACCAGGTAGTTCTTGCCGACGTTGGAGACCACCTTGAAGGAGTCGGCGCGGGCCCAGCCGTCCTCCAGCTCGACGCCCTTGGCGAGCTGCTTGCCGAGGTCGCGCGGGATCGGGCCCTGGATGGCGGCCAGGTAGGTCTTGGTGACGCCGTACTTCGGGTGGGTGAGGCGGTGGGCCAGCTCGCCGTGGTTGGTGAGCAGGATGATGCCCTCGGTCTCGGTGTCGAGGCGACCGACGTGGAAGAGCCGGGTCTCGCGGTTGGTGACGTAGTCGCCGAGGCACTGGCGGCCGTCCGGGTCCTCCATGGTGGAGACGACGCCGGCCGGCTTGTTCAGCGCGAAGAACAGGTAGGACTGGGTGGCGACGGTCAGGCCGTCGACCTTGATCTCGTCGTTGGCCGGGTCGACCCGCTTGCCCTGCTCGGTGACCCGCTTGCCGTTGACCTCGACCCGGCCCTGCTCGATGAGCTCCTCGCAGGCCCGGCGGCTGCCCATGCCGGCCCGCGCGAGCACCTTCTGCAGGCGCTCGCCCTCGGGCTCGCCGAAGGTCTTGGGGGTCTTCACGGCCGGCTTGTCGTGCCGGGCGAGCACCGCGTCCTCGATCTTGGCCTGGAGCTCGCGGGAGCGCTGCGGCTGGCGGCGCGGGTCGCCCGGGGCGCCCTGGCCCTCGCGGCGCGGCTTGGGCGCGGCGCCGGGGCGGCGCGCTGCGAAGCTGCTGCGGCCGGGGGTGGCGTTGGGGCCGCCGCCGTACTCGGGGCGGTCGTAGCGGCGCTCCTCGGGCCGCAGCGGGCGGTCCGGGTAGCGCCGGTCGTCACGCCTGTCGTCGCGGCGGTCGTCACGCCTGTCGTCACGGCGCCCGCCCTGGGAGGACGAGCCGCCCCGGCCGCCGCCGGAGGAGCCGTACGACGAACCGCCGTAGGAGGATCCGCCGCCGTAGGACGACCCGCCGCGCGAGCCGCCGCCGCTCCGGCCCCCGCCCTGTCCGCCGCGTCCCTGGCCTCCCCGGCCCTGTCCGCCGCTGTTGTTCCTGCCGTTGCCACTGCTGCGCATCAAAATGTCCGTACGTCGTGTCCGTCGTGGGAGTGCGTGTCGTGCCGGCCGACCTCACCGCCCCCTCACCGATCGGACGCGGACGGTCAGGCGTTCTCGCCGTCGGCCGCGCGGGCGGCGGCCACCGCCTCCGCGATCATCGTGCCCTCCAGGGACTCCGCTTCCACGTCGTCGACCTCGGGCAGGAAGGGCGCGAGCTCGGGCAGCTCGTCCAGGCCTCGCAGCCCCGTCCGTTCCAGGAAGTAGTTCGTCGTCCGATACAGGATCGCACCTGTTTCGGGCTCGGAGCCGGTCTCTTCCACCAGTCCTCGCTGTACCAGGGTACGCATCACGCCGTCACAGTTCACACCGCGTACTGCGGAGACCCGGCTGCGCGACACCGGTTGCCGGTAGGCGACCACCGCGAGCGTCTCCAGCGCGGCCTGCGTGAGGCGGGCCTGCTGGCCGTCCAGGACGAAGCGGTCGACGGCCGGCGCGCAGTCGGCACGGGTGTAGAAGCGCCAGCCCCCGGCGACGTGGCGCAGGTCGAAGCCGCGGCCCTGGGCGGTGTACTCGGCGGCGAGTTCGCGCAGCGCGGCGGCGACCGCGGCGCGCGGCCGCTCCAGGACGGCGGCGAGGTGCGCCTCGGTGGCGGGCTCATCGACGACCATCAGGATCGCCTCCAGCGCGGCCCGCAGCGGCACCCCGCGGGCACCGGACTCCTCGGGCCGCTCCGGTTCCGGTTCGGGCTCCGGCTCGGGGGCGGGCAGCGGCGCCGGGTCGGGCATCGGCTCGGGCTCGGAGGTGTCCGCGGCCGGCTCCGCCGCCGGCGCCGGGATGTGCGGCTGCTCCGCGGCCTCCCCCGCGGCCGCCGCGTCGTCCGCGCCGTCCGGCGCCCCGTGGGCGGGCTCGGTCGCGTACGCGCTCTCCTGCCACTCGTCGGGGCGGGCCTGGCCGGGAAGGCCGAGGGTGCGCCGGCTGGGGCGCGGCTGATCGGCGTTCACTGCGGTTCTCCGTCCTTGCCGCGGCCGTCCGCGCCCTCGCCGGGCGGACGGTCGAACTCGTCGGTCACCTCGACGCGCCGGCCGGTGTCGGCGACCCAGTGCACCAGCAGCTCGCCCAGGGCGTCCGGCTGCTCGAAGTCGAGCACCTTCTCCCGGTACAGCTCCAGCAGGGCGAGGAAGCGGGCCACCACGACCAGCGTGTTGTCGGCGTCCTCCACCAGCCTGCCGAAGGTCGCGCTGCCGAGCGCGGTGAGCCGGTCGACGACGACCCCGGCCTGCTCGCGGACGCTCACCGGCGGGGTGTGGATGTGGTCGACGTAGACCACCGGCTTCGGCCTGGGCGCCGTCGCCCTGGCGGCGAGCCGGGCCAGGCCCTCCGGGCCGACGGTGATGACCACCTCGGGCAGCAGCAGCGCGTGGTGCGGCTCCAGGCCGACCGTGCGGGGGCGCTGCAGCAGCTCGGCCGCCCAGCGCTCGGCGAACAGGGCGGCCGCCTGCTTGTACGCCCGGTACTGCAGCAGCCGGGCGAAGAGCAGGTCGCGGGCCTCCAGGAGGGCGAGGTCCTCCTCGTCCTCGATCTCGGCGGCGGGCAGCAGCCTGGCCGCCTTGAGGTCGAGCAGGGTGGCGGCGACGACCAGGAACTCGGTCGCCGCGTCGAGGTCCCAGTCCGGGCCCATCGCCCGGATGTGGGCGACGAACTCGTCGGTGACCTTGGAGAGCGAGACCTCGGTGACGTCCAGCCGGTGCTTGGCGATCAGGCTGAGCAGGAGGTCGAACGGGCCCTCGAAGTTGTCCAGCCGCACCCGGAAGCCGCCGCGCTCCTCGCCCGGTCCGGCACCGGCCGGCAGGGCTGGGGCGGCCGGCTCGGGGGGCTCGGGCGCGCTCGTCATGACCGGACCATCTTCACCCGGGCCGGCCGCCGCGCCACCCCCCGGGGCGCCCGACACGCCCACGCCCCGGCCGGGCCGGCCCACGTCGGGGCCGAGGGGGCCCTCCGCGGGCCTCAGCGGCCGCGCAGCCGCCGCACCAGGATGCTCGCCTCGCCCCGCTGCTCCAGGTCCGCCAGGACGACGGAGATGGCCTCCCGGACGACACGGCCGCGGTCGACGGCGAGGCCGTGCTCGCCGCGCAGCACCAGCCGGGCGTGCTCCAGGTCCATGAGCTCCTCGGCGGAGACGTAGACCGTGATCTTCTCGTCGTGCCGCTCACGGCCGGTGGGCCGGCGGGCGGCACGGCTGCGCGGGCGGGGCCGGCTCGCGTCCGCCTGCTCCTCGGCGGGGGGGGGGGGGGGCGGGGCGGGGGGCGGGGGGGGGGGGGGGGGCGCCGGGGGGGGGGGGCCCG
>NZ_BAAALD010000082.1:0-34129 GCF_039528095.1 Kitasatospora arboriphila | reverse complement strand
GCATGTCCCTGGTGACCAGGCGGTGGTGTTCGAGTGCGACGGCGAGTCGGTGGCCGATGCCGTGCGCCCGGCCGGTGGCGGGGGCCGTGGTGATCAGCTGCTGCGGCACGATCAGCACCGCGCGCACCCCGCCGTAGGCGGACGGGCGCAGCGAGACCTGGAAGCCGTACGCCTGGGCGAGCCGGCCGACCACGGCCAGGCCGAGCCGGGGGGTCTCGCCGAGGTCGTTGAGGTCGATGCCGGCCTGTGCGTCCCGGAGCATGCGCTCGGCGCGGGCCCGGCCCTCCTCGCTGAGGCTGAGGCCGCCGTCCTCGATCTCGATCGCTATCCCGGCCTGCACCTCGGCGGCGGACAGGTGCACTCTGGTGTGCGGCGGCGAGTAGCGGGTGGCGTTGTCCAGCAGCTCGGCGAGCGCGTGGATGAGCGGTTCCACCGCGGCGCCGACCACGGCGACCTCGGAGACCGGGTGCAGTTCGACGCGGCGGTAGTCGAGGATCCGGGAGATGCCGCCGCGGAGCACCGAGTACAGCGGCACCGCCCGGCTCCACTGGCGGCCGGGCCGGGCGCCGCCGAGGACGGCGATGCTGTCCGCGAGGCGGCCGATCAGCGCGTTGCCGTGGTCGAGCAGCAGCAGGTCGTCGAGGACGGCCGGGTCGTTGCCGTGCCGGTCCTCCATGGTGCGCAGGTCCTGGGCCTGCCGGTGGACGATCGCCTGGACGCGGCGGGCGATGTTGACGAAGGCCCGCTGGGCGGACTCGCGCATGCCCTCCTCGTTGTCGACCGCGTCCAGCACGGTGCGCAGCACGGCCTCCCGCGCGGCGCGGAACTCGGTGGCCGCGCCGGCCTCCCGGTGCTCGAACGCCTTGAGGACGTCCTCGGGGAACTCGCCGCGCTGGAGCCGGGCCACCGCCTCGGGCAGGGCGACCGTGGCCAGTTCGAGCGTTTCGGCCTGCTGCCGGGCCAGCCGGGCGTGCAGTTCCTCCTCCTGCCGGGCGCACTGCTCCCGCAGGGCGGTCAGCGCGCGCCCCCGGCGGGCCGCCTCGGCGGCGGCCGCGGCCACGGCCGCCGTGCACGCCAGACCGCACCAGAGGACTCCCGCGCGGGCGCCGGACGAGACCGCCGAGACGGCGGCGACCACGGCCGTCGCTGTCACCACCGTGGGCAGGAGCCACCCGAGGACGGGAGCGGAGACCCGGTTGGCAGGGGGCGATCCAGCACGAAGCATCGGCATCCTCAAGCGATCGAGTGGGTGGCGGGGGACGGACGGGCGGCGGCCGCTCCGAGGGACGTGGGGGCTGCGTCAGGCGTGCGGCGCGGCACCCGCGTCGGTCCGGGTGACCTGGTGCGACGGCGGTGCGGCGGGCCGAGCCGGAAGAAGCATAGCCGGTTTCCGGACATGTCTGACGAGTCCTCAAAAACACTGCCGTGCAGGTGAATCAGTGCATTCATGTGGATCGTGCCAGGGTTTCGGCCAGGTATTCGCACGCCGGTGCCCGGCAGCCGTGCGGCGGGCCCGTCGGTCCGCCGGTCGCTGCCGCCAACCAGACTTGCCGCACCGGGAGTTGTCATGGAGGGGTCCGGAGCCGGATTCGCTCGTGCGGGCGGACTTCGGGTTCAGATCCGCGTCGGATCGAGATCTTCTGCTATGGCGCGACCAACGGCGGGGCGGACACCGGACCGGCGGGAGCGCGCCCCTCCGGGCGCACTCCCGCCGGTCCCGACCCGCTGCCCTGCGACCCCCTGCCCCGCGAACCCCGTCGGGCAGCCGCGGCGGTCCGTCCCGCTCAGCCGTCCGCGGCCTCCCCGGTCGACCACTTCAGCTCGATCTCCACCTCGATCTCGCCCTCGCCCGACTCCACCTCCAACTCGGTGCGGAGCTCGTCGGGGACGCGCAGCGTGAGCACTCCCGGGCCGAGCTCCAGCTCGGCCGAACCGCCGTGGCGCAGCGCGGCCGCCAGCGCCTCCAGCTGCGCCGCCGCCTCGATCCGCGACAGCGAGCGCTTCTGCTCGAACTTCAGGTCCTTCACGGCTGCCTCCGATCGGCCGGCTGCGGTTCGGCGGACGCCCCGGCGAGCCCCTCACCGGCGCGGTCGGCGGAGCCGTTGGCGGAGGGTGCCCCGCCGGGGCCCGCGGAGGGCTGCGCCGAGATCGGGACGCCGTTGCTGCGCAGCACGTCGCGGACGTCCAGGATGAGCGGGAACACCTCGTGGTTGCGGTCCGCGCCCTGCTCGTCCCAGGCCCGCTGCTCGGCCTCCACCGCCATCCGGTCCTGCGCGAAGACCCGCTCGGTGAACCGCCGGATGAATGGCCACGCCACGTGCAGCGCCCCGGGGACGGGCGGCTTGGCGATCATCAGCAGGCCGTAGGCGTGGTTGGTGCGCTGCTCGGCGTCCTCCGGCACGTACGCCGCCCAGAGCGAGAACGCCGGGAGTTCGGCGTCCTCCGGCACGTCGTGCAGGGTCTGGTACGGGTACTCGGTGCGGATGGTGATGACGTCCGGCCGGTCCTTGCCGCCGAAGCCCTCGGCGGACAGCAGGCCCGCGCCGCGGTCCTTGCGGCCGCCGGCCGGCACGAAGAGGTAGCGCGCCTCCACGGACCGCGGCCCGCTCTCGTACCCGAGCAGCTCGGGCCTGATCCGGCCCAGCACGCCGCGGTGCAGGAACTGGTGGTTCATGTCGAGCAGGTTCTCGTGCATGAACGAGTAGTGGCACTTCACCGTGCGGGAGAACGTCATGGTGCGGTGCGTGGGCGAGCCGAACTCCGGCAGCACCGGGAACGGCGCGGACTCGGCCTTCTCCGGATCGCCGGGGAAGACGAACACCAGCCCGAAGGCCTCCCGCACCGGGAAGGACCGCACCCCGCGCGGCGGCCGCTCGCAGCCCTTCGGCAGGTACGGGATCTGCGAGATGCGGCCGTTCCCGCGGTAGGCCCAGGCGTGGTAGCAGCAGCGCAGGATCTCGTCCTCCACCACGCCCATGCTGAGCGGCACCTGGCGGTGCGCGCAGCGGTCCTCCAGGGCGTAGACCCTGCCGCTGCGGCCGCGGTAGAGCGCGATCCGCTCGCCCGCGAAGACGGCGGCGAAGGTGCGCTGCCGCCGGACCTTCCGCGACACGGCCACCGGGTACCAGAAGTCCGGGTTGATGCCGATCCGCCGGAGGTCCGCGGCCGACTGGCCGCGGCGGCCGTCCGGCCGGGCCGGGGTCGCTCCGGCGGAGGGTTGCCCGTCGGCTCCGGGTCGGGCCTCGGTCATGTCCTGCTCCCTTGCGCTCGGGCCTGCAGGGCGCCCCGCGGACGCGGAGGTCGGGGACGCACACCCGCGAACCGGCCGGCGTGCTCGGCGCAGAGCCGCTCCGGCGCTGATCCGCCGGACCCGGGACCGTCCGACGGCCCCGGCGGCACTCCACCTCCCCACGGTCGCCGGAGCACGCCCGGACGGCAACTCCGCGGGTGCGCCCACCGGTTGTCCCGGTGGGGCGGCGACGGCGCTGCGGACCGCCGCGGACCGCGGGTCGTCAGGAGTGCTCGACCGCGCTCTTGATCCGCTCGCCGAAGGCCGGTGCGTCCTTGCGGGCGGCGTGCAGGGCCGGGCCGAGCAGCAGCCGGCCCAGGCCGTGGCCCTCCAGCTCGTTGAAGATCCGCACCCTGGTGCGGCCGTCCGGCAGCGGTTCGAGGTCGTAGCCGCCCTCGGCGGTGATGAGGTTCTTGCTCTGCTCGGCCCAGCGGACCGTGCGGGGTGCCTCCAACCGGGTGATGCGGAACTCGCGGGCCGACTTCATCCCGGCGTCCTTCACCGTGCTGCGGAAGACCGTGCCGACGGCGGTCGGGCCGTCCGGCGACTTGGTGATCCGCTGGACGCGGGGGCTGAACTCGGGGTCGTGCCGGCCGTCCGCCAGATAGGCGAAGACCTGGTCCACCGGCCGGTCGATCTCGACGGTCGCCTCGAACTGTCCGGACATGTCCGCTCCTCGCTGGGCGTGGGGGCGTGGTACGGCCAGGATTCCAGAGGTCCCGGGCCGGTGCCTCCCCGCCGCCCCCGGGCCGGAACGGGTGTGCGCGTGCGGTCGTCCGGGTTGCCGGGCGGCGGGCGGCGCCCGACAATCCGGCAGGTCACGTCCCCCCGGTCTCCGGCCCCGGTTTGAGCGGCAGCGGTCAGCCGATCGCCCGCGCGTAGGCCTGCGCCTGCTCGGGCGTCAGCAGGTGCGACACCCGTACGACGACCACGCCCGAGCGGTACACGTAGTCGGGCCGGGTGCCGCCGGCCCCGGGCTGCTGCCGGCCGGCCAGGTCGTCTGCCCGTGCCCCGGCGTCCTCCGGGGCGGTGAAGACCTCCACGGCGCCGCCGTAGGAGACGGCGTCGCGCCGGCGCCCGGCGGCCTCCTCCCTGGCCAGCGGGCTGTCGGACACCCGGGTGTCGTCGAAGGCGGCCTTCGACGCGTACTGGCCGGGCCGGCCGAGCAGCCCGTCCGGGTCGTCGGCGCCGGTGTAGGTGACGGTCAGCCTCACCGGGAGTCCGGCGGCGAGCAGGCGCTTGGTGACGGCGGCCGCGTCGCCGACCGCCCGGGTCGGGCCGGAGGCCGGAGCGGCGGCGGGCCCGCCGGCCGTGGCCGCAGGACCGGTGTCGGCGCAGGCGGTCGCGGCAGCGAGGACGGCGGTGCAGACGAGGGCGGTGGTGCGGACGCGCATGGGCTCCCCAGGGTCGGCGGTGCGAGGCGCGCCGACGCTATCGCCGCGGCAGGGCGGCCGGCCCGGCGCGTTGCGGAGCCGTGATCCGCCCGTCGCCCGATCAACACCCGGCCGGGGCGGTGGAGTTGTCCGATTCGGCGGCACCGTTCGGGGCGGTGCCGGTGCCGGGCCGGACGCGCGGTGCGCTCCCGGCCCGGCAGGCGACCCGTCAGACGGCGGCGGTCACCGTCCGGGTACGCCGGTACAGGTACACCCCGGACGCGCCGGCGCGACCGGGGCCGCCGCGAGCTCCGCGGTCGCCCCGGCCGCCGCCGCGCCGTGGTCGTGGTAGCTCACGGTGGACTTGGGCGCGTCGGCGACGAGCTGCTGCTCGGTCGGCGTCCCCGGCGCGATCGGGGCGGCGAGGCCGGCCGCGGCCGCCGAACCGCCGAAGTCGACGTCCGAGCAGCCGTAGAACGCCTCCGGGCTGTCGGTGCGCTGCCAGACCAGGTACACCAGCTGGCGGCCGGTGCGGCTGGGCAGCGTGCCGTTGAAGGTGTAGTAGCCGTTGGTCGCCGTCCGCCCGGTGGCGTACTGGGCGACCGGGTTGGCCAGGTCGAGGTCGGACCACTTGAGCGGCTGGGTCGGGTTGTAGCCGCTCTTGGTGATGTAGAGCGTCATGACGCCCTGGTGCGGGGCGGTGACGCGGAAGTTGAAGGCGTTGCTGCCCGCGGTGACGGAGGTGGCCGGCCAGTCGGTGCGGGCCATGTCGAGCGCCTTGTACTTGTCGCGGTTGGCCGAGCACAGCTTGCCGTCCGGAATGATCTGCTGGCTGCGGCCGTTCGCGTCGGCGATGTTGACCTCGTTCCAGTCGTACAGCGGCTGGGTGCCGCTCATCGCGACCAGGTCCTTGCAGACCTGGGACTGGGGGTGCTCGGGGCCCTCGGCGTAGCAGGCCGCCACCCGGCTGGTGGGGCCGAACAGCGAGCCGTGCGCACTGGCCGTGCCGGCGGTCGCGGCCAGTGCGCCGGCCGTCAGCACGCCGGCGGCGAGGACTCTGCGGGTCCAGGACATGGTTCTCCTCGTACGGATTCGGGCCGGTTGTGGGGGAGAGGTGCGAACCCGGGGAGCCTGCGGGCGCGGCGGTGTGGACCCGACACACCGTCAGCCGCCCTGGAGCCTACGATTGGCCTATACCAATTGGCAAGGGGTCGGTGCGACGGCCGGGTCGGAGGGGCACGCGGGGGCGGGGGGCCCGGGTCAGCGCTCGGCGGATCCGGGGAGGACCGGCTTGACGTCCAGGACCGGGGTGCCGTCCAGGGCCTCCAGGCCGCTGACGCGCAGGCGCAGCCCGTCGACGGCGAGGATCGTGACGCGGTGCAGCCCGATCGGGTTGGGACGGTCGGGCGAGCGGGTGGCGAAGACGCCGGTCTCCGGACGGGCGAGGTCGCCGCGCGGGTGCACGGCGAGCACCCCGCGGTCGGCGCGGTCGAGCCAGGTCAGCAGCAGGACCTCCTGGCCGGCCGCCAGTTCGCGCAGCCCCCTGGCCACCTCGGGCTCGAAGGCCAGCCAGGCCCCCGGGGCGCCCTCGTCGCCCTGCTTCGGGGCCTCGGCCCGGGTCCGCAGCGGCGACTCCACCCGTCCGACCGCCCGCACCGTGAACTGCGCGTCCGCCATGTCCCCGAGCCTACGCCGCGACCGTGCGGCCGCGGGGGAGGGCGGGCCGCGGCGGCGGGCCGGAGGTCACGGGATCTTTACCGGCAGCCCGGTTGATGGATCGTCAGATTCCGGGCGAGGGTGGGGCCTCACGATCCCACCGGTCCGGAGGCGAGCAGTATGCGGAGAATCCTCAACACGGCGCACGTCTACATGATCCTCGGCGTGGTCAGCGGCCTGTACTACCGCGAGCTGACCAAGGCCGAGGACTTCACCGGCGACTCCCAACTCGGCGTCGTCCACACCCACCTGCTGGCCCTCGGAATGCTCTTCTTCCTCGTCGTGCTGGTGCTGGAGAAGCAGTTCGGGCTGACCGGCAGCAGACTCTTCCCCTGGTTCTACTGGATCTACAACGCGGGCCTCGCCCTCACCGTCGGCATGATGACCGTGCACGGGACGCTGACCGTGCTCGGCCGCGAGAGCGGCGCGGCGATCGCCGGGATCGCCGGCCTCGGGCACATCCTGCTCACCGCCGGCCTCGTGCTGCTCTTCGTCAGCCTGGGCAAGCTCCTCCCGGCCGGCTCCCCCCCGGCGGCCTGACGGCCGTACCCGTCGAACGGAGTGGGGCCGGCGCCCGTCCGGACGCCGGCCCCACTCGCTCCTTCCGGCCCCGGTCAGGGGCCGAAGACGCCGACCTCGTACAGCGAGTAGCCCCAGCCGGTGGCGCGCTTGACGCCGTGCACCCGCACGTAGCGGGCCGGGGCCGGGTCGAAGAACGCCGTGTCGATGCCGCCGTTGCCCGCGGCGGTCGACCAGGCGGTGTGCCAGGTGCTCCCGTCCGCCGACAGCTCGATGCGGTACTCCCGGCCGTAGGCGCGCTCCCAGTCGAGGGTGACCCGGTTCACCGTCCGCAGCGAGCCGAGGTCCACCTGCAGCCACTGGTCGTCGCTCCAGCCGCTCGCCCAGCGGGTGCCCCGGTCGCCGTCCACCGCCCGGTCGGGCCGGTAGCTGGTGAACAGGGACCACTCGGACGAGCTGGCGGCGGCGGCCCGGCCCGCGGCGAGGTCGGTGCCCGGCCGGTGGCCCTCGGTGGCCTTCCAGGTGTCCAGGTAGGACTGGGCGCCGTGCATCAGGTCGTCCACCACGTCCTGGCCGCCGCTGAGCCGCATCTGCTCGATCCAGTCCGGCACGAGGCCGTCGTGCGCCATGCCGTCCTTGTTGTAGTCCCAGGTACGGTCGCCGGTGACCTGCCGGTCGACCACCGATCCGCCGTCGGCGGTGCGGAACGGGTAGTGCACCGCATTGGGGGCGTCCTCACCGACCGGACCCGGCCAGCCGCCGACCCCGTTCAGGTCCGTGCCGTAGCCGTACCCGACGCGGTACCGGTCGCGCAGCGCCTCCGTGCGGTGCGCCTCGGCGACGAAGCCCTCCGCGGAGTGCGCGTACTGCGCGGCGAACCCGCCGAGCCGGTACAGCCGCTCCGTCCACTGCAGGTCCATCCAGCTGTGGCTGGAGATCACACCCGGGTACGCCTGCGACTCCAGCAGCTCGAAGGCGCGGTCGGCCGCCTTCACGCTCATGTGGTCGACCTCCAGCATCATGTGACGCTGCATCATGCCCCGTACGGCGTACTCGCCGAGCCGGGTGAGGCCACGGGTGTTGCACTGGGCGTCGCCCGCGTACGTCGGGATCTGCACGCCCTTCGGCAGCAGCGACGCCGCCTGCGCGGTCGGCAGACCGATCGGGTTGTCGTGCTGCGGTCCGGCGCACTTCTCGGTCTTCCAGAACGTGCCGGTCGACAGGAACTGCCCGGCGTTCACCGCGACGCCGATGGTGCCCTCGTCGAAGCGGACGCCGCACAGCGCGTTGTCGAACTTGTGGCACAGGAACATGCTGCGCACCCCGAGCTTGTACAGCTCGTCGAGGCCGCGGTCGATGTCGCCCTCGTTGCACTGGGCGATGTCCAGGATCTGCTTGCAGCCGAACGGCTCGGAGGTCTCCACCCCGAGGACGACCGCCAGCTTGCCCTGCTCGATCACCTGCCGCGCCTGCGCGCTGTCGGTGACGATCCGGAACCAGCCCTTGCCCGGTCCGCCGTACATCCGGTCGATGTACGCCTGCAGGTCGTAGCTCTTCTGCGCCTCCAGCCGGATCGCCGTCATCTCGTCACAACTGCGGTCCTTGAACGGGTAGATCGAGCAGAGCAGCCCGTTGGTGACGAGGTCGTTGACCAGGACGCGCTGGCCGCCGCGCCAGGCGCGCTCCACCCAGGCGTAGTAGTCCTGCTGGTGGCTCAGCGAGTCGTGGGCCGGCCAGTCCTTGAAGGTGGGCCAGCCCACCGGGTCGTGGTGGCCGTCGGCGCCGCCGGTGACGTTCTCGAACAGCGCGAGCGCGCCGTCGGGGTAGTGCTCCGGGCAGTCCTTGAGCGCGTCCGCCGCGCCCTTCTCGGAGAAGGTCGCGCCGCAGATGATGCGGCCGCCGAAACCCTCGTTGGACATCAGGTGGTTGTGCGCGTCCACGAAGCCGCGGACGTTTCCGTCGGCGTCGGTGCCGGTGAACGGCGCCCCCGTCACGTTGATCTGCGAGTCGGGCGCGGGTCGGGCCGCGGGCTCCCACCAGCCGCCGGCGGCGTGCGCCGCGGGGGCTCGGACGGCGCCGAAGGCACCGGCGGTGAGGGCGAGAAGCAACGCCACGAGGGTGGTGGCCGTGCGGCTTCTGCGGCGGTGATGCGTGGTCAAGGAATCGCACCTCGCTTCATCGGGAGGCGGTGGGGGGATTTGTACTGCGCATGCCGTGCGGGATCCACCCGAGAATCGCGAGCGGCAAAGCACCCGTCAAGGCTCCGGGACGAATTGGCTACTGACCGGTAAACGGACGGATTTCCTTGGCGGCAGCGGGCGGTGGCCGCCGCGGGCGTCCGGGTGTTGCTGACACCGGTATCAACACCACCCGTCCGGGACTGTTCGGACGGCCGCACGGCGGCCTAGGGTCGGTCCAGGACGAATCGCCCTCGGGAGGAGCCGGAATGGTGGAGAGCAGCGGACACGCACGGGTCGCGGAGCGGTTCCTCGCCGCGTTCGGGGCACGCGACGACGCGGGGCTGCGGGCACTGCTGGCCGAGGACGTCGTCTGGTCGATGCCGGGCAGCGGAACGATCTCCGGCACCGTGCACGGCCGCGACGCCGCCGCCACCCGCGCCTGGGAGATCGCCGGACGCGGCGTCCGCACCGAACTGCTCCACGTCCTCGTCGGCCGGCACGGCGTCGCCCTCTCGCTCCACAACACCGCCGTCGCCGCCGACGGCCGCGAACTCGACGAACACCTCGCCACCGTCCTCACCGTGCGGGACGGCGTGATCACCGCGATCGACAGCTACCTCTCGGACGTCGACGGCATGAGCGCCTTCTTCGCCCACCGAACGCCGGGCAACCGCGCGGACCAGGGGTGAGCCGGACCCGCCAGGAGCACCGCTCCCGGACTGCGCAGCTGCCCCCGGCCCGGCGGCCGGGAGGTGCCCCACGTGCCCCTGGATCGACCACCTGAGCGCCGTGAGGGCTGCTGCTAGAACGGTGGTTCCTCGGTGCAGCTCCGCTGCCCTGCTCGCGGGCCCGGGCGGCCCATCGGCGATCGGCCGCCTCCCGTTGAGCGAGCCCACCACCCGGTGCGGAACCCCCACCGAGGTTGACCGCCTGCCACGCGAGATCGTCGACGTCCACCCGGCGCAGCCTAGGACCCGCCGCCGTCAGCGGGGTTGCTGCTCGCCGGCCGCCCGGGCGGGGGAGCGCCGCCGCGGGCGGAACCGGTTCGGTGAAGGCGGTGGTGGGCGGGTGGCGGGGGGCCGTAGGATCTCGGCATGGACATCTCCGGGCCGCACTGACAGGTCGACTCCGGCCGCCCCTCGCCCCTTCCGCGGGCGGGTCGGGGCGGCGATCCGTCGACCCGTCATGTCCGTTCCCCGTACCGGAGATCACCCGTGTCCCGATCCTTCCGGGGCAGCGTCGGCTATCGCGCTGTCCTCTCCCTTCCGCATGCCCGTGCGCCGTTCGCCGCGGCGCTCCTCGCCCGGCTGAGCTACGGCGTCCTCCCGTTGCCGCTGCTGCTCGCGCTCCGCGACGGCACCGGCTCGTTCGCGGCGGCCGGTGCGGCCGCCGGTGTGTTCGGCCTGCTCTCGGCGCTGCTCGGCCCGGCCCGGGCCCGGCTGGTGTCCCGGCGGCCCGCCGCACTGATGGTCCTGACGTGCTGTTACACCCTGCTGCTGTTCGCGCTGGCGGCCGGCTCCGCCGTCGGCCTGCCGTCCTGGGCGGCCGTGCTGCTGGCCGCGGCGGCCGGCGTCTTCCCGCCGCCCGTCGGGCCGTTGATGCGCACGGTGTGGGGCGAGCTGACCGACGGCGAGGAGCAGCGCCGGTGCGCGCTGAGCCTCGACACGGTGGCCGAGTCGACGATCTTCGCCTGCGGTCCGGTCCTCGGCGGACTGCTCGCGGCGCACACCACGGCCGCCCGGGCGCTCGCCGTCTGCGCCCTGCTCGCATTGGCCGGGTTCGCCGCGCTCGCCCGGGCGCTGCGCGGCCGGCCGGCGGCCCTTCCGGAGCCTGCTGCGGGCGGCACGGTCCTCGGTCCGCTGCGGGCGCCCGGCTTCGCTCCGCTGCTGGCGGTGGTGTGCGCCGTCGCGGCGGCACTCGCGGTCGACGAGCTGGTGGTGGTCGCCGCCTGGGGTGCCGGCGCGGCCGGGCCGCTGCTCGCGCTGTTCTCGGTGGGCGGCGCGGTCGGCGGCCTGGTGTACGGGCGGCTGGCCTGGCGGGCCGCACCGGGACGGCGGCTGCTGCTGCTCGCGGCCGCGGCGACCGCCTGCTACGGGCTGCCGGCGGTGCTGTTCGCCCCGCCGGGCGCCGCGCTCGGCCTGTTCCTGGCGGGCGCCTGCACGGATGCCCTGCTGGTCACCGGCTACCTGCTGGTCGAGGACCTCGTCCCGGCCGGCGCCCGCACGGAGGCCGGGGCCTGGGTGAACACCGCCTACAACCTGGGCGGCGCCCTGGGCTCGGCCGCGGGCGGCCTGCTGGCGGACCGGGCCGACCCGGCGGCGGCGTTCACCGCGGCGGCCGTGTTCCTCGGTGGGGTGACGGCCCTCGTCGCGCTGCGTCCCTCGCGACTGCGCGACCGCGCCGAACCGGCGGTGGTGTAGCGGGGTCCGGTTCCCGGGTGCGGGCGGGTGGACGGAGTTCGGGCAGGCAGGACGACGGCCCCACCCGCACCGTGCGCCGGTGACACCGTGATCCCTGCCGTGAACGCGGCGACGCGCATCCCGGTGGGACCCTGGAACGAGGTGGTGTACGAGGAGTTCGAGGACGTCCCGGGGCCAGGGGCTCCCAAGGGGGAGGGCTTCCTCGGGCAGGTGAGGAGTGCCCGGTGAGCGAGGAGCGCCCCGGACCGGCGGGTTACCCGCGGAGGCCGCACTACGTGCGGACCGGTGGCGGCGCGCCCGCGCCGTCACGGTTCCGCCGGGTGCTGGCCCTGCTGGTCGGGCGGTTCCACGCCGACCGGCGGGCCGGGGGCGGTGGGGACGCGGATCCGGTGGGTGTGCACCCCTTCACCGGGTTCAACGCCAACGGCCGGGAGCACTCGGGTGGCGCCGGCTGAGCCCACTGCCCGGAGCCGGAGCCGGAGCCGGAGCCGGGCGGGTCAGGCGAGGTGGGCGTCGAGGAGGGCGAAGGTGGCCTCGGGCTGCTCGATGTGCGGGAGGTGGCCGGCGGCGGGGACGAGGGCGAGGCGGGCGTCGGCGAAGGCGCGGGCGTAGGCGGCGCCGTACGCGGGGGTGACGATCCGGTCGCTCTCGCCCCAGACGAGCAGGGCGGGGACCTCGACCCCGCCGAGCCGGCCGAGCAGCTCGGGGTCGTGCATGTAGGGGTCGCCGGCCAGGGTGCGCATGGTGGCCGTGTTGCCCTGGCGGCGGGCGAGTTCGGCGGAGGGGAGCCCGGCCGGGTCGACGTGGTACCGCTCGGCGTCGTGCCAGGCGTGCTCGGCGAGGCCGCGGGCGTCGAGGGTGAGGACGCCGCGGATCGGCTCGCCCTCGACGTGCACGCCGACGGCGTTGACCAGGACGAGGCCGCCGACCGTCCCGGTGGTGTCCCGGACGGCCATCTCGGCGGCGATCCAGCCGCCGAGGGAGGAGCCGACCAGCAGGACGTCGGTCAGCTCGCGGTCGCGGAGCAGCCGCAGGTAGACCTGCGCGAGGTCGGCGATGCGGGTGAGCCGGTCGGGGCGGTGGGTGCCGTCCCAGCCGGGGTGGACGGGGGTGAGGGTGCGCAGGGTGCGGGCGAGGTGGGCCGAGAGACCGGCCACGGTGGCGGGCCCGCCGCCGCCGTGGAGGACCAGGGCGGGGCGGCCCGTTCCGTTCTCGGTGAGGGTGATGGTCAGGTCGTCGTCGAGCGCGACCGTGCGGTTCGTGGTCATGGGCCGAGCATAACTAAGGATGCTTATATAAGCTAGCTTGGTCATGGCCTAGAATCGGCCCATGCACAGTGAGCTGCAGGAACTCGGCAGAGCGGTCAAGCGGGTCCAGTACCGTCAGCACCGGGCGCTGGAGACCGGACTCGCCGCGGTCGGCACCACCCTCGCCCAGTGGGACGCGCTGCGCGCCGTCGGCCGGCAACCCGGCGCCTCGGCCCGCACCCTCGCCGCCGAGACCTTCCAGACCGAGCAGGCCTTCGGCACCCTGGCCGGCCGGCTCGTCGCCCAGGGCCTGATCGAGCGGACCCCCGGCCACGGCCGGCGCATCGACCACCGGCTGACACCCGCCGGCGAACGGATGCTGGAGGCCGGCCGCACCGTCGCGGAGGAGGTCCTCGCCGATTGCTACGCGGACCTGCCGGCCGCCGACCGCACGGCCCTGCTCGGCCTGCTCCACCGGGTGCTCGGCGAGGAGCCCGCCTGACGGCGGATCGGAACGGGCGGACGGAGCCGGCCTGACACCTCGGGCCCGGCGGCCCGGCGTTCCGTCCCGCGGTCAGCGCACGGGCTCTGCGGGTGCGGCCGCCTGCGGGGTGTGTGCGGCGATGGCTTCGCGGTACGCGGCCCGCCGCGCACCCGCCGTCCGTCCGCCGACGCGGGGCGGTCGGCGCAGGACGCGGATCGCGGGGCGGACCCGGCCTCCTGGCGCGCGGAGCAGATGCTCGGCGTGGTGCTTCAGCCGCACCCGTACGCGGGCCCGGCCGTCGCTGTCGGGCACCTCCGCCCGGTCGATGTCGGACCAGCTGATCAGGGCCGAGGCCGTCGGGCCGTACCACCGGCGCCAGCGGACGTGAATGCCCCGGCCGGAGAAGGCCACCGCGCGGGTTCGGCCGGGGCCGAGCCAGGCGGTCGCCGCGTACACCCCGATGATGACGCCGATCACCGGCTTCGGCGGGTGGTCCGTGGCGACCGCCGTGGCGTGCCCGGCGCACATTGCGGCCAGCAGGAGGATCCAGCCGAGCCTGCGGCGCAAGGAGGTCTCGAACAGCGTCGCGTCGACCGGAACGCGGTCCGGGCGGCGCGCACCGTCGACGTGGCGGTGCGAGGTGAGGAACGGCACGCCGGGGGCGAAGCCCGCGACGGCGGTGCGGAGCAGCTCGGCCGTCGGGCCGGTGTCGTCGCACGCCGGTGTCACCGCTGGTGGCAGGTCCGGTAGCGAGATGAAGGTCCCGGAAGCCGCCCCGCGCAGGCCGGTTCCGGCCGCGTCGCCGAGTGGCAAGAAGCGCAGCCGGCCACTGCCGCGGTCGGCGTAGCCGACCGATGCCACCCGGCGCCAGTGGATGTGCTGCGCCGAGCGCAGGACCATGCCGGTCGTGCTGTGCGCCCCGTCGGCGGTGAGCCGGAGCACCGTCACCACCGCCTGGCGGTGCAGGGCGAACAGCAGGGAGGCCGCGCCCGCGGTGAACGTCCAGACGGTGGCGCTGCCGGCGGCGGCGAGCAGGACGGGCGGTAGGAGGAGGATCGCCAGGGACTCGGTGGCCACCTGCAGGCGCCGCAGTCGGCTCATCCGGAATTCGACCGCGCTGATCGGGCCCGGCAACGGCCTGGCACCGGCACCGGAAGCGCCGTCGGGTTCAGGTCGGGCCGGTGGCGGCGCGGTCTGCGTCGGGGCGTCCGGCCATGCCGGCAGCGGCGGGGGCGGCGGAGCGTGCGGTGCCGCTGCCGGCGCCGTCTCCGACCGCTCGTCCCGATCCGCCGGCGGCCCCGGGGGCGCCCAGGTGGCGACGGCGGGCCACTGCCGCGGCACGGCGGGGTCGGGGGAGAACGCGCGGATCAGCTCGGACGGCTGCGGCCGCCGCTCGGGCCGGGGGTCCAGACAACGGCCGACGAACGGCCGCATCGCGGCCGGAAGGGCCGTCAGATCGGGCTCGTGGTAAGGCCGCCGCATCCCCCGGCCACCCTGGTCGAACGGGTCGCCGCCTGCCGCGTGCACGAGCACCATGCCCAGCGCGTAGATGTCCGACGCGGGGCGGACCACTCCGGAGGACTGCTCGGGCGCGATGTACCCGCGCGTCCCGAGGGTACGGCCCAGGGTGGTCGTCCGGACGGCGTCCATCGCGTGCGCGATGCCGAAGTCGATGACCCGGGGGCCGTTCGCGGCCATGATGATGTTCGACGGTTTGAGGTCCCGGTGCACGAGTTTGCACTTGTGGATCGCGGTCAGGGCCTCGGCGAGGGCCGACCCCAGACGGCCCAGTTCGGTGGGGTCGAGGTGCCCGCGGGCCAGCCTCTGGTCCAGGGTGGGCCCCTCGATGTACTCGGTGGCCATCCACGGCAGCTCCGCCTCGGGGTCGGCCTCCACGACCCTGGCCGTGTAGAGCCCGGAGACGCGCAGCGCGGCGTCGATCTCCCTCCGGAACCGGAAACGGAAGCGGTGGTCGACGGCGATGTGCCGGTGGGCCACTTTGACGGCGACCGGGTAGCCGCCGGGGGTGTGCCCGAGGTACACCCGGCCCATGCCTCCGGCGCCGAGGCGGCGTGTCAGCCGGTAGGGGCCGACGGAGAGCGGATCGTCCCGACCGAGTCGGTCCATCTGCCTCCCGTCTCCCCGCGAAGTACCGGTGCGTCTCCCCGCGCAGTGCCGGTGCCCGCCGGTCCGAGGGTACGTCGAAGAGCCCGGCCGCTGCAGGTGAACGGTGATGTCCGGTCGGCCGGAGTGCCTGGCGTGCCGCAGGTCTGACGGTCCGTCCGGCCGGGGCGGCTCAGCGGTTGCGGGCGTCGACGACCCGGCGGAGCTTGCCGACCGATCGCTCCAGGGTGTCGGGCGGCACGATCTCCACGGCGACGCTCACGCCGACGCCGTCCTTGACGCCCGCGGCGATGGCGGCGGCCGCGGCCTCGCGCTGCTCGGGGGTGGCGTCCGGGCGGCACTCCACCCGGACGGACATGTGGTCCATCCGGCCGCGCCGGGTCAGCTCCAGCTGGAAGTGCGGCGCGACCGCCGGGGTGCGCAGCACGATCTCCTCGATCTGGGTGGGGAAGACGTTGACCCCGCGCAGGATGATCATGTCGTCGGAGCGGCCGGTGACCTTCTCCATCCGGCGGAACGCCGGGCGTGCGGTGCCGGGCAGCAGCCGGGTGAGGTCGCGGGTGCGGTAGCGGACGATCGGCATCGCCTCCTTGGTGAGGGAGGTGAAGACGAGTTCGCCGCTCTCGCCGTCCGGCAGGTTCTCGTCGGAGAGCGGGTCGACCACCTCGGGGTAGAAGTGGTCCTCCCAGACGTGCAGGCCGTCCTTGGTCTCCACGCATTCGGCGGAGACGCCGGGGCCGATCACCTCGGACAGCCCGTAGATGTCGACCGCGTGCAGGTCGAGGCGCTCCTCGATCTCGCGCCGCATCTCCTCCGTCCACGGCTCGGCGCCGAAGATGCCGACCCGCAGCGAGGTGCTGCGCGGGTCGACGCCCTGCCGCTCGAACTCGTCCAGCAGGGTGAGCATGTACGAGGGGGTGACCATGATGATCTCGGGTTCGAAGTCCCGGATGATCTGCACCTGGCGGGCCGTCATGCCGCCGGAGGCGGGGATCACCGTGCAGCCGGCCCGTTCGGCGCCGTAGTGCGCACCGAGGCCGCCGGTGAACAGGCCGTAGCCGTAGGCGATGTGCACCTTGTGGCCGGGCCGGCCGCCGGCCGCGCGGATCGACCGGGCGACGACGTCCGCCCAGACGGACAGGTCGTTCTCGGTGTAGCCGACCACGGTGGGGCGGCCGGTGGTGCCGCTGGAGGCGTGCACCCGCCGGACGTCGGCCATCGGTACGGCGAACATCCCGAACGGGTAGTTGTCCCGCAGGTCCGCCTTGGTGGTGAACGGGAAGCGTGCCAGGTCCGCGAGGGTGCGGCAGTCCTCCGGGCGGACGCCGGCCGCGTCGAAGGAGCGGCGGTAGAACTCGACGTTCGCGTATGCGTGCCGCAGGGTCTGCTGGAGGCGGCGGAGCTGGAGCTCGGCCAGCTCCTGCCGGTCGAGGCGCTCGCCGGCGTCCCGCAGGTCGGCGGGCAGCGGCTCGCCGAGGCGGTGCGCCCCGTCCCGATGGTGCTCCGTGCCGCTGCCGCTCATCACGCCTCCAGCCAATGCCCACCGACCGTTCGGTCGGTGCCGGGAATCCCAGTAATCCAGCCACGGACACGCATGTCAAGGGCTGTCCGCTGCCCGGACGGCCGCCCCGGCGGCAGGCCGGACGACCGCCCGGGCGGACCGCTCGGTCGGGCACCCGGAAGCAGCCCGGAACCGGCCCGTCCGGGGCCGGGCGCCCGGGCCCTTACCACCCCGGAGGGCCCGTGGGCCCGGTTTGCCGGATTACGGTCTGCGGGGCCGCGGGAGTCGCTAGCCTCTCCTGCTGTACGGGGCGGGCCGGCTGCATGGGGTGACGGGCGTGGCGAGTGACCTGGCGGCCTTCCGCGGCATGGAACGCCACCTCCGGGGCGAACCGGATCAGGCCGACTACCTGATCGACCTCTCCAACATCGTCCGCGAGACCGCGCTCGGCGGCGACACCCGCCGCTCCCTGGATCGGCTGCGGCTCGTCCTCGCGGCGCTCTGCCGGACCACCGGCGACCCCGACGTCACCGTCCACGCGATCGCCGACAACAGCCTGCTCGACCGCAGGTACGACGACGAGTTCCCCCACCCCGGCGAGCCGGGCCTGCTGCGCGAGTGGCGGGACCGCGGACTGATCGCCGCCATCGGCAAGGCCGACCCGGACCTGCTCGACCACGCCAAGGTCTTCGGCACCCCGGTCGTCAGCAGCGACAACTTCACCGGCCACCGCGGCGACCACCCCTGGATCCAGGGCGACCGCGAGCACTTCCTCAGGCCGGAACGCCCCGCCCGGGGCGGTCCCGTCCGGCTGGTCCGGCGGGACATGCGGGTCGTCGCCGACCGGGAGATCTCCCGCGAGGGCGAACGCGACGACCTCAAGGCGCGCAACCTGATGCTCGGCGGCCGTCCCCGCGCGGACATCCTCGAACGCTCCTGGCGCTGCCCCCGGCAGGCCTGCAACCCGGGCCCGGCGATCCGCGGCGGCAAGGTCGTCTGCCGCAGCCACGGCACCCTGCTCGCCGACGCCGGCCCCCGGCGCCCCCGCCTCCAGCTCAAGATCCTCGTCGACGGGCAGTGCCAGGCCTGGGAGAACCTCGCCGAGGACGAGGGCCGCGAATTCGCCCTCGGCCGGGGCCACCTCGCCCGGATCGACCCCGAACTCCTCGCCGAGCGGCGCCGCCTGGCCGTCAGCCGCCACCACCTGGTGATCGTCGCCCACCGCGGCACCCTCCGCGTCCTGGACACCAGCAAGGGCCGCAGTCGGATCCGCACCCTGCGCCCCGGCGGCGCGGCCTCGCCGTGGCGGACGCTGCCGCACCGCGACGACCTGCCCGCGGGCCGGACGGACGTCGCCCGGTACGGCGGGTTCGGCCCGGACGACGAGATCGAGCTGGTGCCCGGCGTCGTCCTCCGCCGCAGCGGACAGCGCTGGCCGGGCGAGCGCGCCGAGGGCGTCCGGGCCCGCCCGCCCCGGCGGCCGGGGAAGGAAGACGAGCTGACCCGGACGGACTGACCCGGGCGGACGGATTCGAGCGGACTGGCCCGGACGGGCAGAGCCGGACAGCAGAGCCGGGCGGGCGGATCCGGGCAGGTCGAGAACGGCGGCGGCACAGGCAGAGGGGGGCGAGTGGAGCACCTGCAGCAGGACGATCCCGAACTGATCGGCCGCTACCGGCTGTTCGCGCTGCTCGGCCGGGGCGGCTGGGGCAACGTCTACTTCGCCCGCACCGAGTACGGCCGCGCGGTCGCTCTCAAGACCGTCCGCCCCGACCGGCTCGCCGAGGCCCCCGAACGGTTCCGCACCCGGTTCGCCCGGGAGGTCCAGGCCGCCCGCGCGGTCGGCTCCGAGTACACCGCCGAGGTCGTCGACGCCGACACCGACGCCCCCGAACCCTGGTTCGCCGCCCGCTACATCCCCGGCATCGACCTCGCCGACGCCCTCGACCTGCACGGCGCCCCGCTGCCCCAGCGGACCTGGCGGGTGCTGGCCACCGGCCTCACCGACGCCCTGCGCGGCATCCACGCCGCCGGCCTGGTGCACCGCGACCTCAAACTGGCCAACGTCCTGCTCGCCGGCACCGGGCCCGCCGTCATCGACTTCGGCATCGCCCGCCACCTCGCCCCCGCCCACGGCGGCACCCTGACCGCCACCGGCGTCGCGCTGCGCACCACCACCTTCGCCTCGCCCGAGCAGCTCCGCGACGAACGCGTCGGCCCGGCCAGCGACATGTTCGCGCTGGGCCTCGTCCTCGCCTACACCGCCCTCGCCCGGCACCCGTTCGGGCCGGGATCCGCCATGCAGATCGGAGCGAACATCCTCCAGGGCAGGCCGCAGCTCGACGGCATGCCGCCGACGCTGGAGCGGATCGTCCGGCCCTGCCTGGAGCCGAAGCCGCAGAACCGGCCGGACCCTTCGGAGTTCGCCGGTCTGCTGCCCGCAGACGCCCAGCCGCGGGGCCGGGACTGGCTGCCGCCGGTGCTGCGGGAGGCCGTCGACGAGCGGGCGGCGATCGCCCTCGACCTGGCCGAGCCGATGCGCAGCGGGCGGGCGTGGTCGGTGCGGTCCGGTCCGGCGACCGCCGGGCCCGCGCCCGCACCGGCGGCCGACGGCCTGCCGGCGGCGGGTGCACGGGCCCTGCGGGAGCGGAGCCTCGCGTCCGCGCCGACCGGTGGACCGGCGGAGGAGTCGACCACCCTGCCGCCGACCGCTCCGGCGAAGGTCAAGGTGCCCCCGCCCGCGCCCCCGCCCGCCGCCGCGGTGAAGGGGCGGCCGGGCACCCCCGGCGCGAAGTTCCTGGCGGACGCCGAGGCCGGCGACACCGAGGCGATGCGGCGGCTGGCCGCCTCCCTCAAGCAGGCGGGTGATCCCGAGGGGGCGCTGCACTGGTTCCGGCGGTCCGCCGAGGGCGGCAACCCCACCGGCGCCCGCGAGGCCGCCCTCCTCATCGAGCAGCGGCTGCCCCACCACCTCCCGAAGGCGGGGGCGCTGTACCGCCAGGCGGCCGAGGCCGGAGACCTGCACGCCGCGATGCGGCTCGGCGAGCTGATGGAGAAGGAACCCGGCGGGCTGGCCGACGCCCTGCAGTGGTTCGAGAAGGCCGCCGAGCGCAACCACCCGAAGGCCGCCGACGCCGTCCTGCGGGTGAGGGCCGCCGCGGCGCACAGCACGGTGCCCGCCGCCGAGCGGGCCGCGCTGCGCCAGCACCGGGCCGCCGCACTGGACGGCGACAGCAACGCCATGCTGGCGCTGGGCACCTGGTACCACAAGGAGAAGCGGCCCCAGGAGGCACTGGTCTGGTACTGGCGCGCCGCCGAGGCCGGCCACGCCCACGGCATGCTGCTGACCGCGCAGCTCCTGGGCAAGGACCCGCAGCGGCAGGCCGAGTCGGCGGACTGGTACCGCCGGGCCGGGGCCGCCGGAAACACCGAGGCGCTGCACGCCATCGGACGGCGCCTCCGCGAGGAGGGACGGACCGCGGAGGCGATCGACCACCTCCGCCGGGCCGGCGAACGGGACCACCTCCCGTCGATGGTCGAAGCGGCCGCGCTGCTGGAGAGGACCGGCCAGCGGGTCCGGGCCCTCGAGTGGTACGACCGCGCCGCCGCGAAGGGGCACACCGGGGCGGCTCAGGAAGCCGGACGCCTCCGGGCCGCCTCCGCACCCGCGGCCGGGAAGACCGCACCGCCGAAGACGGCGCCGTCCAAGACCGCGCCGTCGAAGGCCGCTCCGCCGAAGACGGCCGCGCAGCCGGCCGCGGGCCAGAAGGCCGCCGCGCCCAAGGCCACGGCGAAGGCCGCTGCCGCGCCCGCGGAGAAGCCGTCGGCGAAGGCGGCCCGCACCGCGGACGCGGACGCCCGGGCCGCCGCGCGGGCGGAGGCCGGCGGGCACGAGCGGACCGGCCGGCTGCAGGAGGCCCTCCGCTTCTACACCCAGGCCGAGGCCCTGGGCGACAAGGAGGCCAAGCACGAGATCGCCCGGATCTGTCTGAAGCTGCGCGACCGGACCGACGATCCCGAGGAACGCCGGCGGCTGCGGAAGCGCGCCGTCAAGCGGTACCGCGAACTGGCCGAGGCCGGCGACCCCAGGGCGATCCATGCGATGGCCGAGCTCGACACCACCAACAGCGAGAAGTGGCAGCGCCAGTCCGCGCTGGCGGGCAGCACCAAGGCCATGCGTGAGGTCGCGCGGACCCACCTGGAGGCCGACGGCCCCGGCGACGTCCGCACCGCACTGGACTGGCTCCGCCGGGCCGGCCAGGCCGGGAACAACGCCGCGATCATGGACGGCGCCCGGGCGTGCGAGGCCCGCGGCGACATCCGGGAGGCCATCGACTGGTACCGCTGGGCCGCGGAGTGCGGCAACGAGCGGGCCGCCCGGGAGGCCGACCGCCTGGAGACGAGCCACGTTGGGACGGCCATCTGGCGCCGCCTGTCCGGGCGGATCCGCCGCACCCTCGGGTGACGGGCGAGCCACGGGCACGGTGCGGAGCGGCGCCGTGCAGTGCTGCGCCGTGGGTGCGGCGGCGTCAGGATCGCGTCAAGGCGGGGCCCGTCCGCGTAGGCCGTGCGTCAAGAACCGGTACCCGGGGAGGGCGGAGGGAATCCACTGGTGGAGCGGGACCCGGGTGACCGGGCCGCCCGTCCGACCATCGGAAGGAAGCACCTGCCGTGACCGACCGCCACGTCCTCGCCGCCGTCCTCGCTACCGTCCCCGCGCCGTCGAGCAGCCGCCGAGCCGTGCCGCCGACCGAGGTGCGGGGGACCGCCCGCACCCTCCGCCGGGACGCCGCCGACGGCCCGGAGGAACCGCGGGCCGACCGCGCCCGCACCACCGGCAACTGCCGCACGGCACTGCAGTACCTCGACTGACGGCACCTCACCGACCCTCCCGACCAGGCCACCCGAGGACGAGCGATGACCACCGACACCACCGTGCCCGACGAACCCGAGGAACCCGGCGCACCAGGGGCACCCGGCGGACCAGCGGCGCATGCCCTCCGCTTCGTGCCCGTACGGACCACCGGCCCGGTGCAGGTGCTGCGGCTCTTCCGGCACCGCGACGGCAGCCGCTGCGCCGTCGCCTTCAGCACCGCCGCCGCCCTGCACGCCCTGCTCGGCCCCGACCAGGAGGCGGCCGAGCTCACCGAACCCGCCCTGCGCGGCCTCACCGCTCCGCTCGGCATCGACCGCCTCGTCCTCGACCCGGGACTGGTCGCGCCCCACCCCGGTGGCACCGGGTTCCCCGCCGGCGCCACGCTCCGCGGGCTGCCCGCCGCCGAACGGCCGCTGGAACGGCAGTGGTGACGCCGCGCCCGCTGCACGCCGTCGTCCGGCTCTGCCACGGCCCCGCGCCCCTCGACTTCGACCACCTGGCGGCGCGCTGCCCCGCCGTACGGTCCGGCCTCGCGCTGGCAGGGGAGGCCGACCTCGAACTCCTCCTCGCCTGCACCGGCCCCCGCGAACTGCACGCCGTCGTCGCGGAACTGCGCCGGGCCGGCGCCACCCGCCTCCGCGTCGAGCTGGTGCTCCGCACCCTCGCCCCGGCCGCCACCCCCGCAGCGCTGCCGTCCCCGCCCCTCCTCATCAGGAGCGCCGCGCCATGACCACCCTGTCCGCCCACCCGCCCACCGGTCGCCCGCCCGCGGGCCCACGCCCGCCCGCCGGTCCGGCCGGCACCCTGCCGCTCGGCAGCCCCTGGCCCGCCTCCGCCCGGCCCGGCCCCGGCGGCGACCTGCTGATCGGCGGTGTCGGCCTCGCCGAGGCCGCCGACCGCTTCGGCACCCCGCTGTACGTCCTGGACGAGGCCGAGGTCCGCAGCCGCGCCCGGGCCTGGCGCCGCGCCCTGCCGCACGCCGACGTGCACTACGCCGCCAAGGCCTTCCTGTGCAGTGCCATGGCCGACTGGATCGCCGAGGAGGGCCTCGGCCTGGACGTCTGCTCGGCCGGCGAACTACGGCTGGCCGCCGCCGCGGGCTTCCCGGCGCAGCGGATCCTGCTGCACGGCAACGCCAAGAGCCCGGAGGAGCTCCGACTCGCCCGGCGGCTGCGGGTCGGCAGGATCGTCGTCGACGGCCTCTCCGAGATCCCCCGGATCGCCGCCCTGGCCGACGCCGGCACCCCGCAGCGGGTGCTGCTCCGGGTGGTGCCCGGCATCGCCGCCGGCCACCACAGCGCCGTGCGGACCGGCACCGACGGGCAGAAGTTCGGCTTCCGGATCGCCGGCGGGGACGCCGCCGAGGCGGTCGCCCGCATCCTCGGCCAACCCGGCCTCGACCTCGCCGGACTGCACTGCCACCTCGGCTCGCAGATCACCGACACCGCGCCCTACCTCGCCGCGGTGGACCGGCTGGTCGCCCTGCTGGCGGCGGTCCGCGACCGGCACGGCCGTGAACTCCCCGAACTGGACCTCGGCGGCGGCCATGGCATCCGCTACCTGCCCGGGGACGGCGAGCTGGATCCCGCCCGCTTCGCCCGCGCGGTCGGGACGCGACTGGCCGAACGTTGCGCCGCACACGGCCTCGCCGTGCCCCGGCTGATCGTCGAGCCCGGCCGGGCGATCGCCGGGCCGGCCGGTGTCGCCGTCTACCGCGTCCTGTCGGTGAAGCACACCGCCGACGGCCGGCGCTTCGCGGCCGTCGACGGCGGGATGAGCGACAATCCGCGCCCGGCACTGTACGGCTCCGCCTACCAGGTCCGCCCCGTCGGCCGCAGCGGCACCGGGCCGACCGCCCCGACGGACGTCGTCGGACGGCACTGCGAGGCCGGGGACGTCCTCGTCCGCGGCGCCGCACTGCCCGCGGACCTGCGGGCGGGCGATCTGCTGGCCGTCCCCGCCGCGGGTGCCTACCAGCTGTCGATGGCCTCCGGCTACAACCTGGTCGGCCGCCCCGCGGTGGCCGCCGTCCGGGACGGCCGGATCCGGCTGCTGATCCGCCGCGAGACCGTCGAGGACTTCCGCGCCCGCGAGGTCGGCCGGTAGGAGCCGTCTTCAAGGGTGCTCGGTGGTCGATCCAGGGGCGCGTGGGGGCACCTCCCGGCCGAAGGCCGGGGGAGAACCGCGCAGTCCGGGGGTGGTGCTCCCCGAGGAATCCGGCTCACCCCTGGTCCGTGGGGTGGCCCGCATCCGCCTCGCTCAGTCCGGGTCGCGGAGCGTCGAGCGGAGGGCGACCTCGAGTTCGAAGCGGGCGTCCGGGCTGGCGAGTGCGTCGCCGAACAGCTCCTGCACCCGGTGCAGCCGCCGGCGGGCGGTCTGCGGATGGATGCCGAGCCGGGCCGCCACCTCGGGGGCGCTGCCGTGGTGGGTCTGCAGCCGGGCGAGCAGGGTCTCGGCGAGCCGGTGGCTCTGTTTGGCCGTCAGGCCGGCCAGCGGGGCGAGCCGCCGTTCGGCGATCAGCCGGACCAACGGGCGGTCGGCGAGCAGCAGCAGGTCCGCCAGCCGGTCCCGGCAGTCCACGGGCTCCGGCGGCGGGCCGGGCAGCCGCTCCCGCACGAGCCGCGCCCAGCGCAGCGACTCCGCGGCCTCGGCCAGCGGCACCGGCGGCCCGATCACGGCGCCCCGGCCGCGCAGCGCCTCCTGGACCTGGCCGTCGCGCAGGTACAGCTCCGGTTCGGGCACCAGCAGCCGGGGCTCCGGGCGGTCGAGGTCGGCGAGGACGGGATCGGGCAACCGTGGCGGCCGGGGCCGGGCGGCGGGTGGCGGGTCCAGCGCCACGCACGCCACCCGTTCGGGCAGTGCCCAGTCCGCCGCGGCGGCGGCCGACCGGATCTCCTCCGGGCCCGCGCCGCCCAGCAGCGCGCCGAGCAGCTGGTGGCGGGAGCGGCCGAGCGCACCGGCCCGGTCGGCGCGGGCCTCCACGTAGCCCTGCACGCTGGCGGCGGCGATCTCGTCGATGTGTGCGAACACCGCCTCCGCCAGGGTCACCAGCGGTTCGGGGCCGAGCCCGCAGCGGCGGGCCACCCGGGCGTAGCGGCGCCAGGCCACCCGGGCGCCGAGCCGGTAGGCGGCCTGCAGCGCGTCGAGGCTGCGCCCCTCGGTGAGTTCGCCGCGGCCGAGCGAGCGGTAGACCCGCAGCCGTTCCGCGCCGAGGCCGCCGGCTCCCTCGATCCGGTCGGCGAACTCGGCGAGCGCGGTCTCCACGCCGTGCTGGATTCCGGCGCCGAATTGTCCGGCGAGCGGGCGGGAGAATTCCGGAATGGCGGCCCTGATCTCCCGGATGATCTCGACCGCGAGACTCTTCTCCTCGGTCCTGAGTTCTGTGGAGAAATTGCGTGGAAGGGCCTCTCTGGGGCGTGTCACAGGGGGGAGTATGCGGGCGATGTTACCGGCGGGTCAATAGGCTCGGCGCACCGTGATGGCCTGCGGTGGAACGAAGCTGACGGAGGATCGCTCGTCCGGGTGACACTTTCTGCGAGGGGGTGGGGAGATTCCTGGCATCCGCCGCAGGATTTCCGTCGGCGGGCTGCCGTGTGTGTTGACGCACCATCGGGCCGCACTTAGCTTCTGATCCCGTCCGGATGTCAGGGAATTCCGGCGGAATCGGAAGGTGTGCAATATGGGAGCGAGACGTGCACGGTCGTTCGCGGTGGCGGCGCTGGCTGCGGCCGGCCTGCTGGCGGCCGGTGGGCAGCCGGCCGCGGCGGCCGCGTCGTACCCGGTCGAGTACCACTTCGGCGCCGGCTTCGTGAAGGGCTTCTTCACGCCGGACCGGCCGCCCGCCGGGGCGAACGACTGGTCCTGTCGCCCCGGGGCCGACCACCCCGCCCCGGTCGTGCTGGTACACGGCACGCTCGAGAACATGAACGACAACTGGGGCGGCGCGGCGCCGCTGCTCGCGAACGCCGGGTACTGCGTCTACGCCTTCGGCTACGGCGGCGCGGCCGGGTCGCCCGTCCAGGGCACCGGCCCGATCGCGGACTCGGCGCAGGACCTCGCCGCCTTCGTCGACCGGGTCCTCGCCGCGACCGGCGCCCCCGAGGCCGACCTCGTCGGCCACTCCCAGGGCGGCGGCCTGATGGCCCGCTACTACCTGAAGAACCTGGGCGGCGCCGCCAAGGTGCGCAAGCTGGTCGGCATCGCGCCCAACAACAGCGGCACCACCCTGGACGGCATCACCGAACTCGGCCGCCAGCTGCACATCCTGGAGCCCGCCAACGAACTGCTCGACGACTCCTGCACGGCCTGCGTCGAGCAGGAGGTCGGCTCGCCGTTCCTGGCCGCCCTCGACGCCGGCGGCCAGACCGTCCCCGGTGTGGACTACACCGTGATCGCGACCCGCTTCGACGAGGTCGTCACCCCGTACACCAACGCCTTCCTGCCGGCCGGGCCGCACGTCACCAACCTCACCGTGCAGGACCAGTGCCCGCTGGACGCCACCGACCACCTGGAGATCGGCTACGACCCGATCGCCCTCACGGACGTGCTGAACGCCCTGGACCCGGCGCACCCGCGGCCGATCCCCTGCCAGGTGGTGCTGCCGGTCACCGGCCCGCTGCTCTGACCCTCCGGGGCCGGTGGCCCGGCGATCGCCGACCGTCCGCCCCGCCCCGACCCCGCCCGGTGCGGCGCCTCTCCCGCCGCACCGGGCGGACCACCCCGGCTGCACCCGGGCGAGTGTCCACCCGGCGCGGCTCGCTGGCAGCACCGGCCGCGCTGCGCTGCGATGGGCAGCATGGACCTCCCCACCCTGAACCGGGCCGGCGACCGGCCGGCCGCGCGCTGGTGGACGAAGGTGCCGCCCGCCGCCGGTTCCGCGGTGATGGCCACCGGCATCGTCTCCGTGGGGCTGAACCTGGTCGGCCGCGAGACCTCCTCGCAGGTCCTGTTGGCGCTGGCCGCCGCAGGCTGGCTGCTGCTGGCCCTCGCCTTCGCCCTCACCCTGCTGCGGGACCGCGACCGCTGGGCCGCCAACGCCGCCACCCCGCCCGCGCTGACCGCCGTCGCCGCCACCGCGGTGGTCGGCACCCGCTTCTCGCTCGCCGGCTGGCAGAGCACCGCCGCGGTGCTGCTCGCGATCGCCGCGGCCGCCTGGCCGCCGCTGCTGATCTCCGTCCTGCGGCACTGGAAGCACCACCTGCCGGGCGTCGCCTTCCTGGTCTGCGTCGCCACCGAGGGGCTCGCCGTGCTGGCCGGCACCCTCGCGCTGGCGGGCAGCGGCGACTGGCTCGCCCCGGCGGCCCTGGCCGCCTTCGCGCTCGGCCTGGTGCTCTACGTCGCCGCGCTGCTCCGCTTCGACGTCCGCCAGGTCCTGACCGGCGCCGGTGACCAGTGGATCTCCGCGGGGGCGCTGGCCATCTGCGCCCTGGCCGGCTCCAAGCTCACCGCCTGGCCCGAGTGGACGGGCGCCGGGCACACCGTGCTGCGCGACGCCACCCTCGTCCTGCTCACCCTCGACCTGGCCGGCTACCTCGTCCTGCTCGCCGCCGAGATCCGCCGCCCCAGGCTGCGGTACAACATCCGCCGCTGGGCCACCGTCTTCCCGCTCGGCATGAGCGCCGTCGCCACCCTCTCCACCGGCTCCGCCGCGCACCTCCCCTGGCTGAACGGGCTCGGCCACCCGCTGCTGTGGATCGCCGCCGGCGCCTGGCTGATCACCGCGCTCGCCCTCGTCCGTGACCTCGCCCGGGCCCGCCGGACGGCACCCTCCGGCGGCGCCTGAGGGGCCGGGCCCACGGCACGCGGCGGCCGCACCCTGTGGGGTGCGGCCGCCCGGCGCCCCCGCCCCCCGCGGGGCGCGCCCCGCCGGGCGGTCCGGGACGGTCAGCGGGCCGCCCGCAGCGCCTCCAGGGCCTCGGCGGTGCCGGGGTGGCGGCCGAGCAGGGCCGCGCCACCGGGGACGGCGTCCACGGACTCCCAGCCGTCCTCGCAGCCCAGCAGCCCGGCCAGGGCGTCGCAGGCCGCGGGGGGGGCCGCCAGCAGGGCGGCGCCGCCGCCCCCGCGCCGGGGGGGGGGCGGCGGGGGGGGGGGGGGGGGGGGGGGGGGGCGGCACGGCGGCACCCAGGTGTCCAGCGCCGCGAGCCGGCCGGGGAAGATCCGCCCGGCCTCGCGGATCAGCAGCGGCGCCAGTTCGGCGCCGTCCGCCGGCAGGCCGCCGATCAGTGCGGGCAGCCACGGCAGCAGCACCGTGTCCGGCAGCTGCCCGAACGCCCGGGAGACCGCCTCGACCACGAAGTCGGCCAGGCCCGGCACCGGCTCCAGCGCCTGCACGAATCCGCTCAGGTAGCGCGGATAGGCGGGCAGCGCCAACGGGTTGGCCAGCAGGTCCGCGCAGCGCTCGCGCAGCTCCGCCCGGGAGAGCCGGCCGAGCTGCAGCTGGGCGGCCCACAGCAGCGCCACCCGGGACGGCTCCTCGGGGTGGGACTGGGCCACCGCCAGCTCCAGCTGCGTCCGGTCGCAGCCCAGTGACAGCGCGAGGCCCTCCATGCCGAACAGGAAGCCCAGCGTCGCGGCGACCTGGCGGACCGTCGCGTCCTCGTCGGTGAACGCCGTCGGCAGCAGGGTGCAGTAGTGCGCGTACCCCGTCCGGACGAAGGACTCGATCCAGCCGGGCAGCGCCGGCTCGCTCGTCCGGTAGTGGGCCAGCAGCCGCCGGACCCGGCGCAGCACCTCCGGTGCGCCGTCCACGCTCCGCTCGGTGGCCAGCACCTCCAGGGCGTGCCGGCCGAGTTCGTCGGCGAGCCGGCGGCCGCCGAGGTAGAGGACGGCGTCCTCGACGGCGCCCAGCACGTCCGCGGTGGTGGCCTGCGGCCCGTAGGCCTTGCGCCGCAGCCGCTGCTCCAGCACCTGTTCGATGCTGACGCCCTCGTAGCCGAGCTCGATCAGGGCGCGCTGGTGGGTGCCGAGGGCCAGGTCCCAGGACTCCTGGAGGGACCGCTCGCCGAACGTGCGCTCACCCATGATCGGCCGTGCGGCGCCGTGCGGCAGCAGGTACCGCAGCCGCCACAGCACGTCGGAGCAGGCGTTCAGCTCCGGCCGGGAGGCGAGGTCCAGCAGCGCCCGCTGCACCCCGCGCTGCTCCAGCCGCAGCCCGAGCGGGGCGAGCCGGTCGTGCACGTCGCGGGCGAGCGGCGGCAGCGCGTCGTAGCCGACCCGGCCGATCCGGTCGCCGCCCATCATGATCTCGACCAGCCGGCGGACGTCGCGCCGGCCCGGCACGGTGTCCTTCTCGATGCAGGTGACCGCGGCGTCCTGGAAGTCGTACGGGGTCGGCCGCGCCCGGTCGCGGATCCCGGCCAGCAGCACCGAGGTCTGGAAGACCGCGATGGCGTCGGCGGTCGAGGCGAGGTAGCCGTTGCGGCGGGCCGCGCGCACGACGTCGACGGACCAGCCGAGCAGTTCGGCCTCGTCCAGGGTGTCGAGCACCGGCGGCCGCTGCAGGAAGCCGGACAGCCGGTCGGAGGGCGCGGGGCCGGCGGTCGGCACGGGCGCCGCGGCGGCCCGGCCGGTGCCCTTCGCGCCGCCGGCCTGGCCCGCGAGGCGGTACGGCCGGACCTCGGTCCGCTGGAGGTTCTTCGCCCACACCGCGGCGGCGATCGACACCGAGCCGGCGGCCAGGCCGAACTGGGCCTCGATCGCGGCGTGGCTGGACGGGATCAGACCGTGCTGCCAGCGGGTCGCCGAGCGCGGCGGGATCGCGAAGCCGTCGCTGCCGTCGACGCCGAACTCGGCGACCCGGCTGGCCGCGTGGAAGGCGCCGCAGACGTACAGGCAGTCGGCCGGGTCGGTGCCGGTGGCGGCCAGGTGCTCGCGCATCCTCGTCCACATGTACCGCTCGCGGTCCTCGTCGACCGCGACCCGGCGCGGGTCGCCGGGCGCCAGCCGCCGGAAGAGGCTGCCGATCAGCAGCATGACCTGGCGGTAGGTGTCGTGGTCGCTGTCGCCGAGCGGCACCTCCACGTACTGGTGCCACCACTCTGACCAGTGCCGGACCTTGCCGTGCCGGAGCAGGTGCTCCTCCAGCTCGGCGAAGCGCGGCCGGAGGTCGCCGATCTCCACGCCGACCGCGTCGCCGTGCAGCGCGGCCTCCCCGTCGGCGGCGGCCGCCTCCGGTTCGGCACCGGCGTCGGCGGGCTCGTCCGGTTCGCCGTCGCGCGGCTGCCACTGGAAGACGTGGTCCGAGGAGCGGTCCACCAGGACGAGTTCGACGCCGGGCGTGTCCAGCGCGTACGCGATCGCCTGGTACTCGGCGGAGGCCTCGGTGATCGGCGCGACCACCGAGAGCGGCGCCCAGTCGGCGGGGAAGCCGTCGACCTCGGTCGCGAACGCCTGGACGGCCACCGGCAGGCGGCAGTTGCGCAGCTCGGTGAGGAGCGGCGCCATGTCCTCGCACAGCTCCAGGTACACCACCTTGGGCTGCTTCTCGCGCAGCCGGCGCGCCATCGCGACCGCGGAGGCCGGCGAGTGGTGGCAGACCGGGAAGACCTCCAGCGGCTCGCGCACCGCCCGGTCGACGTCGTCGACGATGCCGAGCAGGATGCCCTCCAGGGCGTCCGGACCGTCGGCGAACTCGGCGGCCGCCTCCTGGAGCCGGGACCGCAGCGGGTCGAAGGCGCCCGCGGGTGCGGCCGTCACGACAGGGTGGCGATCGCGTCGCGGCCGCCCTCCAGGAACTCCGGCCACTCGCCGCCCTGCTCCTTGCCGCGCGGCTCGACCACGCCGTGCAGGTACTTGTTGAGGATGGCGAGGTCCTCCGGCTCGCGCCGGGCCAGCGAACCGACCAGCGAGGAGGCCAGGGTGCGGGCGGTCAGCGTCCGCTCGCCGAAGAAGTTGCCGTGCAGCACGGCGTCCTCCAGCACGCCGATCTGTTCGGCGGTGGACAGCGCCGACTCCAGCTTCTCGTCGTCGCTGCCGGCCGCGGCGGCTGAGGCGCGCAGGTCGGCGAAGGACTGCAGCAGCACGTCCAGCAGGGTGGGCGGCACCTCCAGCTCGATGGAGTGGCGGCGCAGCAGCTCCTCGGTGCGGAAGCGGACGATCTCCGCCTCGCTCTTCTTGTTGGTGACCACCGGGATGCGCACGAAGTTGAACCGCCGCTTCAGCGCCGACGAGAGGTCGTTGACGCCCCGGTCGCGGCTGTTGGCGGTGGCGATGACGGAGAAGCCCGGCTTGGCGAACACGATGCCGTCGCTGTCGAGTTCGGGCACCGAGATGTACTTCTCGGAGAGGATCGAGATCAGCGCGTCCTGCACGTCGCTGGTGGCGCGGGTGAGCTCCTCGAAGCGGCCGATCGCGCCGGACTCCATCGCCGTCATGATCGGCGAGGGGATCATCGACTCCCGGGACTGCCCCTTGGCGATCACCATGGACACGTTCCAGGAGTACTTGATGTGGTCCTCGGTGGTGCCGGCGGTGCCCTGGACGACCAGGGTGGAGTCGCGGCAGACCGCCGCGGCGAGCAGCTCGGCCAGCCAGCTCTTGCCGGTGCCGGGGTCGCCGATCAGCAGCAGGCCGCGGTCGGAGGCCAGGGTGACGATGGCGCGCTCGACGATGCTGCGGTCACCGAACCACTTCTGCGCGACCTCGCGGTCGAGGCCGTCGGAGCGCTCGGAGCCGAGGACGAACAGCCGCACCATCTTCGGCGAGAGCCGCCAGCTGAACGGCTTCGGGTTGTCGTCGATCGACTCCAGCCAGGCCAGCTCCTCGGCGTACTTGAGCTCGGCGGGGGCGCGCAACAGGTCGGACATGGCAGGGCCTTTCGGGAAGGGATCGAGGGGGTGCCGGCCCGGGGGCCTAGGCGAGGAAGTTCTTGAGCTCGTGGACGAGCTTGCCGATGTGGCCGGAGATCACCGGTGTGCCGAGCGCCTTGAAGCGCTCCCGGAACCAGGGGTTGACCTCCTGGCGGCCGGAGCTGGTCACCGAGCCGACCGGGATGAACCTCACCCCGGAGCGGTGCACCGCCTCGATGGCCTCGAACAGCGGCTGGGACCGGTCGAACTCGTAGAAGTCCGAGATCCAGACCATCACGGTGTCGGCGGGGTCGGTGATCTTCGGGCGGGCCATCGCCATCGCGATCGGGCCGTCGTTGCCGCCGCCGAGGTTGGTCCGCAGCAGCATCTCGAACGGGTCGCCCACCCAGGGGGTGAGGTCGATCGCCCGGGTGTCGTACGCGACGAGGTGCACGTCGACCTTGGGCAGGCCGGCGAAGATCGACGCCAGGACGGTGCAGTTGACCATCGAGTCGACCATCGAACCGGACTGGTCGACCACCACGATCAACCGCTGCGGCGTGGTCTTCCGGGCGGTGTGCCGGTAGTAGAGGCGGTCGACGTAGAGCCGCTCCTCCTCCGGGCTCCAGTTGGTGAGGTTCTTCCAGATCGTGCGGTCGAGGTCCAGGTTGCGGAAGACCCGCTTCGGCGGCACCGAGCGGTCCGGCCGGCCGGTGGAGGCCTTGGCGACCTGGGTGCGCAGCACCTCGGCGACCTCGTCGACGAAGCGGCGGATCAGCGCCTTGGCGTTGGCCAGCGCGACGCCGGAGAGGTTGTGCTTGTCGCGCAGCAGCTGCTCGATCAGCGACATGCTCGGCGTCAGCTGCGCGGCGAGCTTCGGATCGGCGAGCACCTCGCGCAGCTGCATCCGCTTCACCAGGCCGGCCTCGACCGCGCCGAGCTCGGGCCCGAGGCCCTGGGCGCCGGCGGGTGCCGGGCCACGGCCCGCCCGCAGCTCGCCGGGCCGGCAGCCGAGGGCGCGCTCCAGCCAGCCCGCGTCGGACTGCCAGCGGGCGAGCTGCCCGGCGGTGACCGTGCCGCTGCCGGTGGCGAAGACGTTCAGCAGCACCTTCGACGCCAGGGCGGCGCGGCGCACCTCGGCGGAGCCGTCCCGCGGGCTGTCCTCCCGGGGGCCGCCGTCCTCGCCCGGCACCATCAGTCCGTCGATCTCGGCGGCCAGCTCCGGGTGGCGCTGGACGACGGAGTCGACGGAGGTCTGCGGGTCGAGCAGGGCGGCCGGCAGGCCGATGTCCTCGACCACGGCGAGGCTCGCGGACTCCAGGGCGTGCTGCTCCTCCGGGTCGAAGAGGCGGGCGAGCAGCCGCCAGTAGAGGACCTGACGGCGGTTCTCGTCCGCGTCCGGGACCGGCTCGGCGGTCGGCACGGTGGTCGGCTCGGTCATTTCCGCAGCAGCCTTCCCGCGCGCTCGCGCAGCACCGCGACGGCGTCGGTGGCGGCCTTCTCCGCCTTGACGCCCAGCTTGTCGGTGGTGCCGCCGGCCCAGGCCCCGGCGTGCAGGGCGACGGCCTTCTTCCGCACGGTGGTCTCGACGGCGAGCGGCTGCAGCAGGTACCGGCCGGCGTCCCAGCGGAGCAGGCCGATGCAGGCGGCGGAGGCGGCGACGGCCTCCGGGGTGAGCGGGCCGGCCGCCGGGATCCGGTCGGTGTCGACGGCGAGCGGCTGCCCGGCGAGCACGAACTCCAGCGCGTCGCCGTCCAGCCGGACGGTGTAGCCCTCCAGCAGCACCGGCACCGCGATGGCCGCCGGGTGCCGGTCCAGCGGTGCGGTGACGGCGGCTTCGGCCGTGGCCAGCACGACCCGGGCGGTGCCGAAGGCGTCGGCGGGGGCGCCCGGGCGGGCGTGCTCCTCGCTCCAGAGCAGGTCGCCCCCGGCGGTCGCGGGCATGTCGGTGAGCTCCATCGAGCGGCCCTCGCCGACGGCGGCGAGCAGCGCCGTGTGCGGGCGCAGCAGCTGCCAGACACCCGTCCCGACGACCGTGTCCGGCTTGGGCACGGAGACGGAGGCGCGCACCAGCCGCGGCGTGCCGCCGTCGGCGGGCTCCAGCACGGCGTGCACCTGGGCCTGGACGGCCGTCGCGTGCTCCTGCAGGTCGATGCCGAGCGGCAGCAGACGGCCCGTCACGGCCTCGGCGGGTGGCGCGTCGGCCGCGCCCGGCACGGTGAGCACCAGGGCCCGCGACCACAGGTCGGCCCAGCGGCGCAGCGGCACCCGCTCCAGGGTGGCGCCGGGGCAGGAGGCGGCGAGTTCGGCGGCGAAGCCGTCCAGCAGGGTGGCGAGGCGGCGCAGCGCCGGGTCGGGCAGCATCGCGCTGACCACCGGGGCGGCCCCGGCGACGAGGTCGTGGTCGATGCCCTGCCAGCCGGCGCGGGCGAGGTCGGCGAGCCGCGCGCGGGCGGCGGCCAGCAGGGCGGCCGCCTGCGGGGCGCCCGGCGCGGTGGCCGGGAAGGCGGTGCGGGCGCGGCCGGTCGCCCCGTCGATCCGCGCGGTCAGCGCGTCGTGGACGGAGCCGAGCAGGGCGCAGCGGGCGGCGGCCAGGGCGGTGAGGTGGTCCTCGT
>NZ_BAAALD010000081.1:9881-34519 GCF_039528095.1 Kitasatospora arboriphila | reverse complement strand
CGGCCGCTGCTGGTGCTCGCTGTCAGGGCTCCCCCGGGCCCGGGTGCCCGCCGCGCCGACCGCGCCCGTCCGCCCGCGCCGGCTCCGCCCGCTGCTGCTGGCCGGCCTGGCCCTGCTGCTGGCCGCCGCGGCCGTCACCGCGTACGTGCTGCAGACGCACTCCGACCCCGGGGGCGGCGAGGAGCCCGACCCCGTCGCCAGCGGCACGGCGCCGATCACCGTGCCGACCACCCGCCCGTCCGACACCCCCGGCCCCGCGCCCAGCGGCTACAGCTGGAAGCAGGACCCGGCCGGCTTCCGCTTCCCGATGCCGGCCGCCGCCGGCGGCAAGGCGTGGGTGCGCACCACCGACAACAACGAGATCTACTACAGCCCCGACAACAAGGTGCACTACCTGCAGTTCGCCGTGACGGTCGGTCAGCCGCTCACTCCGCTCCAGCACTTCGAGCAGATGGAGGAGAGCATCACCAAGAACCGTCCGGCCTACCGCCGGGAGAGCCTCACCGGGATCAAGGTGAACGGGCAGGAAGCGGCGGTCTGGGAGTTCAGCTACCAGTCGCTGGACGGCACCGGCCGGCGCCACCTCAAGGAGGTGGAGTTCCGCACCGAGGACGGCACCTCCTACGACGTGCTGGTGGCCTCCCCCGAGAAGGACTGGCAGGACGCGCTGCGCCGCTTCACCGTCGTGCTGAACAACTTCTCCGTGGAGGGCTGACCGTCACCGGGCGCGTCCGCCCGGTCACGGGAATTGGGTGTTACCGGCGGGTACACATCCGGGCCGCGAACGCCTAGGCTGCGCTGCATGACGGACACCACGGCAGACGCACAGGCCCCGGCCGCCGACGAGGCCGGACGCAACCCCGCGGCCCCGGGCGGCGCCCGCACGGTCGCCTCGGCCGTCACGCCCGCCCTGGTCGAACGGCTCGCCCGCGGCATCACCGCAGGCGAGGGCGCCGAGCTGGTGGTCACCGCGGCCCCGCTCACCGGCGAGCCGCTGGCGAGCCTGCCGCAGTCCACCCCGGCCGACGTCGAGGAGGCCTACCGCCGGGCCCGCCGCGCCCAGCAGGCCTGGGCCGCGCTGCCCGTCCGCCGCCGCGCCGCCGTGCTGCTGCGCTTCCACGACCTGCTGCTGGCCCGGCAGGACGAGGTGCTCGACCTGATCCAGGCCGAGACCGGCAAGACCCGCCTGCACGCCTTCGAGGAGGTGCTGGCCGCCGCCTCCGCCGCCCGGCACTACGGCCGCAAGGCCGCCTCCTACCTGCGCGACCGCCGCCGCGGCGGCGCCCTGCCGGTGCTCACCCACACCCTGGAGGGCCGCCGCCCCAAGGGCGTGATCGGCCAGATCTCGCCGTGGAACTACCCGCTGGAGCTGTCCGTCAGCGACGCGCTGCCCGCCTTCGCGGCCGGCAACGCCGTGGTCAACAAGCCGGACACGCAGACCGCGCTCACCGCGCTGTGGGCCCGCGAGCTGCTCGTCGAGGCCGGTCTGCCCGCCGACGTCTGGCAGATCGTGGTCGGCGACGGCCCGGTGGTCGGCCCGGCCGTGGTCGAGCACGCCGACTACGTCTCCTTCACCGGCTCCACCCGCACCGGACGGCAGGTCGCCCAGCAGGCCGCCGGCCGGCTGGTCGGCGCCTCCCTCGAACTCGGCGGCAAGAACGCCCTGCTCGTCCTCGCCGACGCCGACCTCGACCGGGCCGCCGAGGGCGCCGTGCGGGCCTGCTTCTCCTCGGCCGGCCAGTTGTGCATCTCCATCGAGCGGCTGCTGGTGCACCGCTCGGTCGCCGACGAGTTCCTCGCCCGCTTCACCGCCCGGACGAAGGCGCTGCGCCTCGGCGGCGGCCTCGCCTACGGCGCCGACATGGGCTCGCTGGTCTCCGACCGGCAGCTGGAGACCGTCACCCGGCACGTCGACGAGGCCGTCAAGGCCGGCGCCACCGTGCTGGCCGGCGGCCGCCCCCGCCCCGACCTCGGCCCGCTGTTCTACGAGCCCACCGTCCTCGACGGCGTCACCCCCGGCATGGCGGTCTGCACCGAGGAGACCTTCGGCCCGGTCGTCTCCGTCTACCGCTTCGACAGCGAGGACGAGGCCGTCGAGATCGCCAACTCGACCCCCTACGGCCTGAACTCCAGCGTGTGGACGAAGGACTCCCGGCGTGGCCGCGCCGTCGCCGCCCGGCTGCACACCGGCACCGTCAACGTCAACGAGGCGTACGCCGCCGCCTACGGCTCCGTCGCCTCCCCGATGGGCGGCATGGGCGACTCCGGCCTGGGCCGGCGGCACGGCGCCGAGGGCATCCTGCGCTTCACCGAGGCGCAGACCGTCGCCACCCAGCGGCTGCTGCCGATCGGCCCCTCGCACGGGCTGGACGACGAGCGCTTCGCGGCGCTGCTGACCACCGGACTCCGGGCGATGAAGGCCCTCGGCTTCCGGTAGGCCCGCACCCGGTCGCCCCCGCGGCCACCCCCACCCCCGAAGGAGCAGCGGCACCATGGCGGACAACGGCGGATTCGATTACGACGTGGTGGTGATCGGCTCGGGCTTCGGCGGCTCGGTCTCCGCTCTGCGCCTCACCGAGAAGGGCTACCGGGTCGCCGTCCTGGAGGCCGGCCGCCGCTGGTCGGCCGACAGCCTGCCGAAGAACTCCTGGGACCTGCGCAACTACCTGTGGGCGCCCGCCCTCGGCCTGTACGGCATCCAGCGCATCCACCTGCTGAGCAACGTGCTGGTGCTGGCCGGCGCGGGCGTCGGCGGCGGCTCGCTCAACTACGCCAACACCCTGTACGTGCCGCCGAAGGCCTTCTTCGAGGACCGCCAGTGGGGCGGCATCACCGACTGGCAGGAGGAGCTCGCCCCGTACTACGACCAGGCGCAGCGGATGCTCGGCGTGCGGCTCAACCCGACGGTGACCGCCGCCGACACCCACCTGAAGGCCACCGCCGAGCGGATGGGCGTCGGCGACACCTTCCACCTGGCCCCGGTCGGCGTGTTCTTCGGCGACGGCAAGGACGCCGACGGCACGGCGAAGGGCGCGCCCGGCAGCGAGGTCCCCGACCCGTACTTCGGCGGCGCGGGCCCGGCCCGCCGCGCCTGCACCGAGTGCGGCGAGTGCATGACCGGCTGCCGGCACGGCGCCAAGAACATGCTCATCGAGAACTACCTCTACCTGGCCGAGCAGGCCGGGGCCGAGGTGCGGCCGCTGACCACCGTGGTCGGCCTCGCCGAGGAGGCGGACGGCGGCTACGCCGTCACCACGGTGCCCACCGACCGGCGCCGCAAGGGCCCGCGCACGGTGCTGAGGGCCCGCCAGGTGGTCGTCGCGGCCGGCACCTACGGCACCCAGACGCTGCTGCACACCATGCGCGACGAGGGCGCCCTGCCGAGGATCTCCGCCAAGCTGGGCTTCCTCACCCGCACCAACTCGGAGTCGCTGGTCGGCGCGCTCACCGACAACCGCCGCTACCGGCGCAAGACCGGTGCGCCCCGGGCGGACTTCAGCCGCGGCGTGGCGATCACGTCCTCGATCCACCCGAACGACAACACCCACATCGAGCCGGTCCGGTACGGCAAGGGCTCGAACGCGATGGGCCTGATGACCATCCTGCAGTTCCCGCACCGCCGCTCCAACCTGCTCTCGTACCTGGCCACCACGGTGCGCCACCCGGTGCTGTCGGCCCGGAACGTCTCCAAGTACCGCTGGTCGGAGCGGACGATCATCGGCCTGGTCATGCAGTCGCTGGACAACTCGCTGACCACCTTCCGCAAGCCGAAGGGGATCGGCCGGGGCCTGCTCACCGCGCAGCAGGGCCACGGCGCGCCCAACCCGGAGCACATCCCCGAGGGCGAGGAGGCCGCGCGGATCCTCGCCGACGAGATCAACGGCTTCGCCGGCACCAACGTGGGCGAGCTGATGCGGATGCCGATGACGGCGCACTTCCTCGGCGGCTGCCCGATCGGCGAGGACGCCGAGCACGGCGTCATCGACCCCTACCACCGGCTGTACGGGCACCCGGGCATCCACGTGGTGGACGGCGCCGCTGTCTCCGCCAACCTGGGCGTCAACCCGTCGCTGACGATCACCGCGCAGGCCGAGCGGGCGATGTCGCTGTGGCCGAACAAGGGCGAGGCGGACCCGCGGCCCGCGCAGGGCGAGGGCTACCGGCGGATCGCCGCGGTCGAGCCGAAGCAGCCGACGGTGCCCGCCGGGGCCTTCGGCGCCCTGCGGCTGCCGCTGCTGCCCGTGCCGGTGGTGCCCGCCCGCGAGCCGCAGGACTGAGCCCGCCGACGGCGGGTGCGTGCCGGCGGCGGATGCGTGCGGGCGGCGGACAGGGCAAAGGGCCCCGCGGGGGAACGGGGCCCTTTGTCGTTCAGCACGCGGCGTCAGGGCAGCGCCGGGTGCTGGGGTGACGGCACCGGGGGAAGTGCGCCGTCGTTCGGAATGGTTCGGGGCGGCGGGTCGCCCGTGGGTGTCCGGGCCCCGTCGCGTGCACGGGCCGGGTCGGCCCTCACGGAGCGTGAGGTGATAACCGTTGTCGCCACCGGCCCGCGGACGCTCCGCGCCGCCGGTCCGCGCCGCCCCCACGGGGCGGTCGGCCAACCCCCACAACCAGCATCGTGATGGACGGAAGCCGTCCTGTGCAACCGATTCGGCGCAGTTCGGCACAGTCCGTTTCCCGGTGGTGATCCCTCCGTTCACGGCTCTGCGGGGACGGTGCGGCTCCGGTCGGCCGGGGGCACGGCCGCCGGTGTCGACTACTCAGCGTAGTAGTTGCAAGCAGGGGCGCACGGGGGAGTGCGCGGGGCGGCCGAAGGGTGGGACGGGGGCGGCCGAGGAGTGGAACGGGCCCGTGGGCGCGGTGCCCGGGTGTGCGGTACGGCCGGGGGGCGGGGAGGCCGGCGCCGGCCTCCCCGCCCCTACGGTCCGTCCGGTCGCGGCCGGGGTCGCTGTCCCCTGCTGCCCGGTCGCCGCACCCCCGCGCGGTCCCACGGCGGGCGTCCGCCCGCCACGCGCGGGGGTGGACCGGATTCGGATCCACGCGTGGTCCTGCCGACCGTCGTGACCGCCCGGACCTGGCGGGCCCGGCGCGGTCGCCGCGGTCAAGCGGTGCAACGATCCGCCGCCGCCGGCGGTCACGGCCCGGAGGCCCGGCAAGCGGGTGAACGGTCCGCAGGCCGCCCGCGCCCGCCCCGGGACGGCCGGGCGGTCCGAGCGTTCGACCCGCCCCGGTAGACTCGGGTGCAGACCCTCCCCACACCCGCCGGAAGGCCGTCCGTGTCCTCTGCTTCCCCGGACCAGTCCGCAACCGAGAACGACACCGTCCTGGTCGTCGACTTCGGTGCCCAGTACGCCCAGCTCATCGCCCGTCGGGTGCGTGAGGCCCGGGTCTACAGCGAGATCGTGCCGAGCACCATGCCGGTCGCCGAGATGCTCGCCAAGAACCCGAAGGCGATCATCCTCTCCGGCGGGCCGTCGTCGGTCTACGAGGAGGGCGCGCCCCGGCTCGACCGGGCGCTCTTCGAGGCCGGCGTGCCGGTCTTCGGCATGTGCTACGGCTTCCAGCTGATGGCGATCACGCTCGGCGGCACCGTCGACAACACCGGCGCCCGCGAGTACGGCCGCACCCCGCTGACCGTCAGCCGCAGCGGCTCGACCCTGTTCGAGGGCGTCCCGGCGCAGCACTCGGTGTGGATGTCGCACGGCGACGCCTGCTCCGCCGCGCCCGAGGGCTTCACCGTGACCGCCTCCACCGACGTGGTCCCGGTCGCCGCCTTCGAGAACGACGACCTCAAGCTGTACGGCGTCCAGTACCACCCCGAGGTGCTGCACTCCGACCACGGCCAGCAGATCCTGGAGCACTTCCTCTACCGCGGCGCCGGCATCGCGCCGACCTGGACGACCCACAACGTGGTCGACGAGCAGGTCGCGCTGATCCGCGAGCAGGTCGGCGACAAGCGCGCCATCTGCGGCCTGTCCGGCGGCGTGGACTCCGCGGTCGCCGCCGCCCTGGTCAACAAGGCCATCGGCGACCGGCTGACCTGCGTCTACGTCGACCACGGCCTGATGCGCAAGGGCGAGACCGAGCAGGTCGAGAAGGACTTCGTGGCCGCCACCGGCGTCCAGCTGAAGGTCGTCGACGCCAAGGAGCGCTTCCTGACCGCGCTGGCCGGCGTCAGCGACCCGGAGCAGAAGCGCAAGATCATCGGCCGGGAGTTCATCCGGGTCTTCGAGCAGGCGCAGGCGGAGATCGTCGCCGAGGCCGGCGAGCACGGCGAGTCGGTGGAGTTCCTCGTCCAGGGCACCCTGTACCCGGACGTGGTGGAGTCCGGCGGCGGCACCGGCACCGCCAACATCAAGTCGCACCACAACGTCGGCGGCCTGCCGGAGGACCTCCAGTTCCAGCTGGTGGAGCCGCTGCGCAAGCTGTTCAAGGACGAGGTCCGGATGGTCGGCCAGGAGCTCGGCCTGCCCGAGGAGATCGTCCAGCGCCAGCCCTTCCCCGGCCCGGGCCTCGGCATCCGGATCGTCGGCGAGGTCACCGAGGAGCGCCTGGACCTGCTCCGCGAGGCCGACGCCATCGCCCGCGAGGAGCTCACCGCGGCCGGCCTGGACAACCAGATCTGGCAGTGCCCGGTGGTGCTGCTGGCCGACGTCCGCTCGGTCGGCGTCCAGGGCGACGGCCGCACCTACGGCCACCCGATCGTGCTGCGTCCGGTCTCCTCCGAGGACGCCATGACGGCCGACTGGTCGCGCCTGCCCTACGACGTGCTGGCGAAGATCTCCACCCGGATCACCAACGAGGTCCGCGACGTGAACCGCGTGGTGCTGGACGTCACCAGTAAGCCGCCGGGCACCATCGAGTGGGAGTGATCCCGCCGGCCGATCGCACGGCCGATTGAACAACCGCGCCGCCGCTTCCGTACCAGGAAGTGGCGGCGCGGCCGTGTGCGCTGCCGGACCTGCAACAGAACACGCACAGCAACGGGCAGAATCGGACCGGACCTGTCAGCAGTTGACAGGCCGTGAGGGAAGGGCGACGGCATGACCGGGGCGCACGACGGACACACCCCCTCCCGGCGCGAGGCGTGGAAGCGCACCGCCACCCAGTACGCGACCCTGCCGCTGCGGCTCTTCCTCGGCGTCACCTTCGTCTACGCGGCCTTCGACAAGCTCTCCGACTCCCACTACCTGGCCGGGGCCGGGGACGCCGCCTCCTTCGTCTCGCAGACCCAGGCCGCCAAGGACGGCAGCCCGATCGGCTGGGCCCTCGGACCGGCGCTGCACGCGCCGACCTTCTTCGCCCTGCTGATCGCCTTCGGCGAGCTCGCCGTCGGCCTCGGCACGCTCTTCGGGCTCTGGGGCCGGCTCGCCGCGGCCGGCGGCGCCGCGATCAACCTGACCCTCTTCCTCACCGTCAGCTGGAACGTCTCGCCGTACTACCTCGGCAACGACCTCGCCTACCTGATGGCCTGGACGCCGCTGGTGCTGGCGGGCACCCCCTACCTCTCGATCGACGGCTACCTCGCCCGCCGCGCCGAACGCGACCGGCTGCGCGGCCTGTCCGAGGGCGCCGTCCGCCGGCGGTCCCTGCTCGACGGAGGGATCGCCGCGGTCGCCCTCGGCGGCGCCGGGCTGCTCTCCGGCTCGCTCACCGCCACCTTCGGCCGCGACCGCAAGGCCGTCGCCACCCCGGCCGCCTCCGGCACGGCGGGCACCCAGGGCGACCCGGCCCCCGGGTCCACCAACCCCGCGCCCGCGACCGGCGACAAGGTCACCGTGGCCGCCGCCAGCGTCCCGGTCGGCGGCTCGGCTCAGGTCAAGGACCCGGCCACCGGCGACGCGATCTACATCGTGCAGCCCTCCGCCGGCCAGTACTGCGGCTTCTCCGCGATCTGCACCCACTCCGGCTGCACCGTCGACGCACCACGCGACGGGAAGATGTACTGCCCCTGCCACGGCTCCCGCTTCGACGCGAAGACCGGCGCGGTGGTCAACGGTCCGGCCACCAAGCCGCTGCCGAAGTACACCGTCACCAGGAACGGCGGCGATCTGGAGCTCGGCGGCCGGCAGAGCTGAGGGCCGGGCGCCGGGGCTCGGGGAGCGCCGTCAGCGCTCCTCGGGCGGCTGCGGCAGCTCGCCGCCCCGCCCGCGGCGGGCGACCGCGGCCACCGCCCCGGCCAGCCCCGCCGTCCCCAGGCCGATCAGCGTCAGGGGGATGACGATCCGTCCGTTGACCGTGCGGTCGTTCAGCGAGGCCACCAGGTACACCGCGGCGACCACGGTGAACAGCACCCCCGAGATCAGCGAGAACGGGTCGAGCCGGTGCTTCCTCATGACTGGACCACCTTGATGTCTCCGAGCCCGACCGTCAGCGTGAGGTCGAGCGACCCGCGCGAGACCGTTCCGGCCGGCGGGTGCAGCGTGTACGTGTGGTTGTTGTTGGTGCCGGAGAGGTGCTCCCCGTTCGGCAGCCGGATGTCGCCGGCCAGGTTGTGCACGGTCAGCTCGACGTCCACGTCCTTCGGCAGCAGCACCTTCAGGTCACCCGCGCCGAGCCGCACCGAACTCGTCAGGGCGGCGCCCGCCGGGTCCAGCCCGGTCAGGTCCAGGGTCGCGTCGCCCGCCCCCAGGTCGTAGTGCTCCTGCAGGCCCGCCGCCGTCGCCGGTGCCCACAGGCGGTCGCCCACCCCGGCGTGCAGCGCCGCGTTCGACCCGCCCGCCGCGGCCAGCACCAGCGTCAGCAGCAGCGCCGGTACGGCCAGCCCGCGGGCCCGCCCGTACCGGGCGCCGACCAGCATCACCAGGCCGATCGCCAGCAGCGCCGCCGCCAGCACCGTCGCGATGTGCACCGGCTGCCCCTGTCGGTCGGTCAGCCACCAGGCCAGCGCCCCCGCGCCGAGCGCCAGCAGCACCCCGACCCCGCCGAGACCCGAGCCGCCGTGCCGGACCACCCCGGTCGGCCGCGGCACCGCCGGCGGCACCGGCGCGTCGGCGCCCGCCGGGGACGCCGACGGCCCCGACTTGCGCAGCGGATCGCCCTCCGGCAGGTCCGTCCGCTTCCACCACGCCTGCGCCGGCACCCCCGGCGGGGTGTGCGAGCCGTACGGATTGCGCTCCGGGTGCCGCGGGTCCCACAGGTAGCCGCTCGGCCCGGGCGGCGGCGTGTCCTGCGGCACCCGGCCCGCCGCGCGGTCCGCGGCGTGCTGCGCCGCGGACTCCTCGCGGGCGGCCCGCAGCCGCTCGTGCATCTCCGCCTTGCGAGCCCGCCACTCCGTGCGGAAGTCCTGGTGGACCCGGTGCTGCCAGGTCTTCCAGTCCAGTTGCTCGACCGGCTCCTCCAGCCGGTCGTAGGGGCCGTCCGGCCCGGCCGGCGCCGCCTTGCCGTGCGCCCGGCGGCGGCGCTCCGGGTCGTAGCGGACCGCCAGGAACACCAGGCCGCCGAGCAGCAGCAGCGGGAAGAGCTGACCCCCGTCACCCATGGACGAGAAGAAGACCCCCGTGCCGATCACCGTCAGCAGCACCGCACCGATGGACTGCCCGTCCACCCGGCCGGTCAGCACCCGCTGCAGTTCGGTGCGGCCCGGCCGGCCGTCGACCGGCTCGCGCGGCACGATCAGCCACGCCAGCCCGTACAGGAACAGGCCGAGGCCGCCCGACAGGCACAGCACCGCGACCACCACCCGGAACACCACCGGGTCGATGTCCAGGTGGCGGCCGAGCCCGCCGCACACGCCGGCCACCACCCGGTGCTGCCCGCTGCGGGCCAGCGGCGGGCGCTGGGCCGCCTGCGGGACGTCCTCGGGCGCGGCTTCGGCGCTGCCGCCGGCCCTCCCGGCCGTGCTCTGCTCGTCGGTCATGGCACCATCCTGGTGGCTGCCGGGCCCCCGCCCAACCGCCTGCGGCCCCGGACGGACCCTGATCTGTCCCTGAGTGACTTCCGGGGCCGACCCTGATGCACCAGTACCGCTTGACATGAGACCGTCTGTGGCGTGGCAGCACCCGGCAGCGAGACCCAACAGCCCGAACCCGAGGCCCCGACCGCCCCCGGCGGCCCGGCGGAGCCGTACCGCAGGCTCTACCGCAGCCCGCACGGACGGATGCTCGGCGGCGTCGCGCACGGCCTGGCCGTCCACCTCGGGCTGCCCGTCAGCTGGGTCCGCGGCGCCTTCGTGCTCCTCTTCTTCGCCCAGGGCATCGGCGCGCTGCTGTACGCGGCCTTCTGGTTCGTGGTGCCGATCGGCATCGGCGAACCCGCCCCCGGCGCACCCACGCAGTGGGCCTACGTGGACGGCGCCTTCGTCCGCGTCGGCGCCGGCACCCGCCCCTCCGGCGGACCGGTCAAGGGCGGACGGCGCGGCCTCGGCCGGCTGCGCGACCTGCTCCAGCGCACCTTCCACGGCCTGCCCGCCGACGCCCCCGCCGCCGGCGCCCCGGGCACGGCGGCCCCCGGCACGGCCGGCCGCACCGGTGGCGGCCTCGGCCAGCTGATCGCCCTGCTGATGCTGGTCGTCGGCGTCATCGCCCTGCTCAACGCACTGCACATCCAGACCGCCAAGCCGTACGTCTGGCCGCTGCTCACCATCGGCGTCGGCGTCGCCCTGGTCTGGCGGCAGGCCGACGACTCCCGCTGGCAGCGCTGGTTCGGCCTGGAGGAGGGGTCGAAGCGGCGCAGCGCGTTCGTCCGGGTCGCCGCCGGCGTGCTGCTGGTGGTCGCCGGCATCGTCGGCTTCCTGGTGCTGCAGGGCAGCGGCTCGACCCTGGCCTCGATCGTCGAGGCCTCGCTCGCGGTGCTCGCCGGCATGCTGGTGCTGGTCGGCCCGTACGCGCTGCGGATGTGGCAGGACCTCGGCGCCGAGCGCACCGCCCGCATCCGCGCCCAGGAGCGCGCCGAGATCGCCGCCCACGTGCACGACTCCGTGCTGCACACCCTCACCCTGATCCAGCGCCGCGCCGAGGACCCGAAGGAGGTGCTGCGCCTGGCCCGCGCCCAGGAGCGCGAGCTGCGGCTGTGGCTCTACCGCCCGGAGGCCGTCGCGGAGGCCGCGCCGGACACCCTCGCCGAGCACGTCCGGGCCGTCGTCGCCGAGGTCGAGGACCGGCACGGCGTCCCGGTCGAGCTGGTCTGCGTCGGCGACTGCCCGATGGACGAGCGGATCGCGGCGCAGATGCAGGCCGCGAGGGAGGCGATGGTCAACGCGGCCAAGTACGGTGGCGGGGGACCGGTCCAGGTGTACGCCGAGGTGGAGGGGAGGACGGTGTCGGTGTTCGTGCGCGACCACGGCCCCGGCTTCGACCCCGAGGCGGTGCCCGAGGACCGGATGGGCGTGCGGGAGTCGATCGTCGGCCGGATGCGGCGCAACGGCGGCACCGCACGGGTGCGGCCGGCGGCCGGCGGCGGCACGGAGGTCGAGCTGGAGATGGAGAGGGCAGATGACTGACGCAGGGGGAAGCGCGCCGGAGCGCGTCGCGCGGGTCGTCCTGGTGGACGACCACCGGATGTTCCGCACCGGGGTGCGTGCCGAGATTGGCCGCACCGAGACGACCGGGATCGACGTGGTCGGCGAGGCCGACGACGTCGAGTCGGCGGTGCGGGTGGTCGCCGAGACCCGGCCGGACGTCGTGCTGCTCGACGTCCACCTGCCCGGCGGCGGCGGGGTCGAGGTGCTGCGCCGCTCGGCGCCGCTGATGGGCGAGCAGGGCGGGGTGCGCTTCCTCGCGCTCTCCGTCTCGGACGCGGCCGAGGACGTCATCGGCGTCATCCGCGGCGGCGCCCGCGGCTACGTCACCAAGACGATCACCGGCACCGACCTGGTCAACGCGATCTTCCGGATCGCCGACGGCGACGCGGTGTTCTCCCCGCGGCTCGCCGGCTTCGTGCTGGACGCCTTCGCGGCCACCGACACCCCGCCGGTCGACGAGGACCTCGACCGGCTCACCCAGCGCGAGCGGGAGGTGCTGCGGCTGATCGCCCGCGGCTACGCCTACAAGGAGATCGCCAAGCAGCTGTTCATCTCGGTGAAGACGGTGGAGAGCCACGTCTCCGCGGTGCTGCGCAAGCTCCAGCTCAGCAACCGGCACGAGCTGACCCGCTGGGCGACGGCCCGCCGGCTGGTCTGAGGCGCCCCCGGCCCCGGGGCGCCGCCCCGGGGCCGCAGGAGCCCGCGGAACGGCCCGACGGCCCCGGAGCACCGCTGCCGCTGGGCCATAATGGACGGCGGCGGGCGCGACGACGCACGGCCCGGGGGTGCCGCGCGCGCGGCCCCGGACACCCGGTGTCGACCGGTGTTTCCCCGACGGCCTCCTCCGGGCCGCGGCCCGGCCGCACACCCGTGGTGCGATCCTGCCGGGGCCGGTGGAGATCCGCGCCGGCGCGCCGTGCAGCCCGTTCCGAGCGGCGTCGGCGCCGCTCGGGCACGGCCGCCACGACGGCGGCGCGACAGCACCTCGGTGGGGGTAGGGATGAGCGAGACGACCGCGCTGCCGCGGGGCGGCGTGTCCGACAGCGGTCCGCAGCGCGAACCGGCGGGTCCCGGAGCCGTGCGGAGGTTCCCGAACGCCCGGCGGGCGGTGCGGGCCGCGGCGCCGGCGGTCGCCGGCTACGCCGCCGTCCGCGCGGTCGGCCTGCTGCTGCTGTGGATGCACCCCGGGCCGGGCTCCGCCCTGCAGCGGATCACCACCCTCTGGGACGCCGTCTACTACCGCGACGTCGCGCTGCACGGCTACTCCGACGACCTGGGCATGCCCGGCTACGAGAACGGCGTGCCGTACTCGTCCCGCGCGTTCTTCCCGCTCTACCCGGCGCTGATCAGGGCCGTCCACGAGGTGCTCCGGCTGGATCCGGGGGGGTCGGCGCTGCTGGTCACCTGGACGGCCTCGCTGGTGGCGGCCGCCGGGATCTTCGCCCTCGGGTCGCACCTCTACGGTCACCGGGCCGGTACGGTCGCCGCGGTGCTGTGGGGCGTGCTGCCGCACGCGGTGGTCGAGAGCTACGCCTACTCGGAGGCCCTGTTCACCGCGCTCGCGGTCTGGAGCCTGTACGCGGTGGTCACCCGGCGGTGGGTGTGGGCCGGTGCGATCAGCACCCTCTCCTGCCTGACCAGGCCGACGGGCATGGCCGTGGCGGCGGCCGTGGTCGTCGCCGCCGCCTGGTGCCTGGTCGGACACCTGCGGGGTCGCGGGGGCGACGTCCACTGGTCCCGCCCGCTGCTGGGCGCGGTCCTCGCGCCGCTCGGCTGGCTCGGCTACGTCGGGTACGTCGGGTGGGCGCGCGGCGAGTGGAACGGCTACTTCCGGGTGCAGTCGGCCTGGGACTCGCACTTCGACGGGGGGATCACCACCGCCCGCTGGCTGAAGGCGATGCTGATCGGCCAGGGGCACCGCAGCACCCAACTGGACCAGGTCGTCATGGTCCTCGTCGTGCTGGCCGCGGTGTTCCTCTTCGCGGTGACGCTCGTGCAGCGCCACCCGCTGCCGCTGCTGGTCTTCACCGCGACGAGCCTGCTCATCGCGCTCGGCAACGGGGCGTTCTACGCGCCGCGGGCCCGGTTCCTCGTGCCGGCGGTGACCCTGCTGCTGCCGGCCGCGGTCGGGCTGGCCAAGGCGCGGTCGAAGCTCACCCTGGCCGCCGTCCTGGCCTGTGCCGCGCTCGCCTCCGGCATGTACGGCGTCTTCCTGACGTTCCGCAACCCGTTCTCGCCGTGACGGGCGGCCCCGCCCCCGTCAGCCGTGCCGTGACAGCGCCGCGAAGGAGCGCTGCATCAACGGCTTGAGCGCGCGGGAGAGCGGCCGTTCGACGAGCTTGTTGACCAGGAACGACACGAGCACCACGCCGGTGACGACCACACAGAGCAGGGGCAGCGGCGCGAGCCACCGGTGGCCGACCCAGATGGCGATCCAGCCGATCTCCTGGTGCAGCAGGTACAGCGGGTAGGTGAGCGCGCCGGCGGTGGTGAGCCACTTCCAGTTCAGCCGGTCCAGCCGGCCCAGCGCGGCGGCGAGCACCAGCAGGAAGCCCGCGGTCATCACGAGCGTGGCGTTGGTCCACGGGATCGGATGCCTGACCTCCGCCTCGTACTGCCTGATGATCCCGGGCATCTGGTTCTGGGCGAACAGCCAGGAGAAGCCGAGCATCCCCCACAGCAGCGGGTTCGGCCCGAACCGGTGCATCAGGTACATCACGATGCCCGCCACGAAGAAGGGGGCGTACTGGGGCTGGGCGAGCTCGGTCAGCGGGCCCCAGTGCATGCCGGGGGCGAGGATCGCCGCGAGCGTCCAGGCCATGCAGAACAGCACGACGCGGCGGTAGGTGAGTCCGAACGCCAGGACCACGGCGAAGACGACGTAGAACCGCATCTCGATCCAGAGGGTCCAGTAGATCGGGTCCACCGCCTCGGTGCCCATCGGCCACTGGAACATCGTCAGGTTCGTCAGCACGAGGCGGTACGTGAGCTCGTGGTAGCTGCCCCATGGGCGGGCGGCCAGCGCCACCACGGCGGCGGTCAGCAGCACGGCGAACCAGTACGCCGGGTAGAGCCGGACCACACGGGAGGTGAGGAAGTCTCGCGGGCGCTTGCCCCAGCAGGACATGCAGATCACGAAGCCGCTGATGAGGAAGAACAGCTCGACGCCCAGCCAGGTGTAGGAGGAGATCCGGCTGACCTCGGGCATCAGCGCCCGGGGGCGGGCGCCCCAGATCCGGGGGTCCAGGTCCTTCCCGGTGTAGTGGAAGAGCATCACGCCCAGGGCGGCCAGCAGGCGGAGGCCGTCGAGCGCGCGCAGGCGGGGGCCGCGGCCGGGGGCGGGCGCGGGTGCCTCGGGGGCAGGGGCTGCGGTGGCGGGTGCTGCGGGGACGGGGGTTGCGGTGGCGGGTTCCGGCGGGACGGCCGGCAGGCTTCGGGCGGGGGGGAGGAGCATCGCGAGGGCCTTCGGTCGCGGACGTGGGGGAACCACCACGGCGGCGGGCTGGACCTGCCATGTGCATGATGGTCGGCGTCGACTCCGCGCGAGTCTATGCGCCGCCCGCCGGAACGGAACCCCGTCCGACGGATCGGCTTTCTCACACTGCCGCGCGGGGCAACGCGGCGGCGGGCCGTTCGTGTCGGTGCGGTACGCTGCCGATTTCCGTCGGACACACCCGAACGGCCTATGATTCGGATCCATGACCGAAACGGCCGCTCCGTCCCAGAACCCGTCCGCAGGGCCTGCGGCCCCGGGCCTCGCGACCGCCGCAGGGCGGCCTGGCGCGCCGTCAGGGCGAGCGGCCGGCAGGGGATTCGCGCGCCACCTCAGACCCACGCCGTACAAGGTGACGGTGCTGCTGTTCCTACTGGTCCTCGTGCCGATGTGCGCCCGGCTGCCGTGGTCGGGCGACATAGGCCAGCACGCCTCCACGATCTGGCGGCTCCGGGAGGACCTCGGCCACCCGACCAGCCCGATGATCGACGTCCCGGGCGACGGGAGCCCGTACTTCTCGCCGTACCAGCTGCTCGGGGCCCTGGTCTCGCTGGCGACCGGGCTGGTGCCGCTGAAGACCCTCCACCTGCTCGCGGTGGGCAACGTCCTGCTGGTCCTCGCCGGCATCGGCGCGTTCGTCCGCACGCTGACGACGCGGCGCTGGGCACCGGTGTTCGCGCTGCTCTGCTACTTCTTCCTGTGGGGCACCGACGTCCGGGTGTGGAGCGGCTACGAGTCCTTCGTCTCGTTCTCGCTCGGCGTCTCCTTCCCGAGCGCGTTCGCCGCCGGCCTGATGTTCCTGACCTGGGCCGCCACGATGTGGCTGCTCGACCGGGTGCCGGGCGCCCGGCCCGTCACCACCTCGCCGCTCGCACGGATCCCGCTGCACGCCGCCGTCGGCCTGGTGATGTTCGTGGTCCTGCTGTCGCACCCCTTCACCGGCATCGTGCTGTCGCTGGGCATGGTCGGCATCCTGGCCGGCTCGCTGCGCTCCCTGAAGCTCCGCGGCTGGCTGTACTGGGGGCTCTCGGCCGCCGTCATGCTGGCCGGCGTGGCCCTGTGGCCCTACTGGAGCCTGTTCGGCCTCCAGCAGTCCGCGGCGCTGGACGCCATGCACCACGGGCTCTACAGCCACCCCCTGAACTGGTTCGGCTTCGCCCTCGTCCTGGGCCTGCCGGCGCTGGTCGCGCGGTTCCGCCGCGACCGCCTCGACCCGCTGGTGATCACCTTCGCGCTGATCGCCGCCGCGGTGCTCTACGGCTTCGTCAGCGGCCACTACAGCTGGGGCCGCGCCTACCCCGGCGTCATCGTGGTGCTGCAGTTCGCGACCGCGCTCGAGCTCGCCCGCGTGCCGCGGTCCCAGTGGTTCCGCCGCGAACTCTCCCTGATCACCACCGTGGTCCTGCTGTTCGGCGTCTGGGTGCAGTCCGGTGCCATGTTCTACCTGGTGCCCAAGTCCAGGTTCCCGAAGGCGGTCGTCCACAACGTCCAGACGTGGAACCCGTGGCCGGGCTTCCAGTGGACCGGCGCGTACCTGAAGTACGGCGACGTGGTGATGACCCGGGGCGAGCGCCCGCTGGTCATGCTGCCCGCCTACGGCTACTTCACCGTCGAGGCCGGCTACCCCGACCCCGCGGTCGCGCAGCCCGTCCTGGACGAGCGGGCCGCGGACACCAGGGCCTTCTTCGCGGAAGGCGCCTCCGAGGCCGAGCGGACCCGTCTGATGGCGAAGTACCACGCCGGCTGGGTGCTCATCCGGCCCGAGGACGGCGAGGTGCCCACCGGGCCGGCCTTCACGGAGGTCGCCCACAGCCCGCAGGGCGAGGTGCTGCTGCGTTACCGGCCGTAGCGCCGTGGCAGCGGCGGCGGCCGTCAATCCTGATTGACGGCCGATTTGCCTGCCGTCCCGCCCCCGGGGTCTGATCGGAGGGCCGTGCCCCGCGGGGCACGGCCCTCCGCCCGTCCGGGGCCGCCCGGACGGCCCGCGCGCCGTGGGAGGGCTCATGCCCGTCGTGCTCTCGCCGGACACCGCCGGCCAACGGCTCGGCATCCGGGCCCGGGGATCCGCCGCACTGCGCGCCGCCCTGCCGGCGCTGCTCGGCTACGCCCTCGTCCGGGCACTCGGGATCCTGACGCTGGTCCTCTGGCCTGTACACGGGGACGGCTCGGCACTGCGCCGCCTCGCCACCCTCTGGGACGCGTTCTGGTACCAGGCCATCGCCGTCCACGGCTACGCCGGCACCGCGCCGCAGCCCGGACCGTACGGGCCCTACGAGCCGTACGCGTTCTTCCCGGCCTACCCCGCGCTGATCCGGCTGGTGCACGCCGTGCTGCCGGTGCCCGTCCACACCGCGGCCCTGCTGGTCGCCTGGGCCGCGGCGCTCGCCGCGGCCTGGGGGATCTTCGCGGTCGGGGCGCACCTCTACGGCCGGAGGGTCGGCGTGGTCGCGGCCGTGCTGTGGGGCATCACCCCGTACGCGGTGGTGGAGAGCGCCGCCTACTCGGAACAGCTGTTCACCGCGTTCGCCGCCTGGGCCTGCTACGCCGTGCTCACCCGGCGCCGGGTGTGGGCCGGCGCGCTGTGCCTGGCGGCCGGACTGACCCGCCCCACCGGCATCGCCCTGGCGGCCGCGGTGTCCGCGGCGGCGCTGTGGGAGCTGCTCCGCCGGCGCGGCGGCCCGCGTACGGCGCTCGGCGGGCTGATCGCGCCGCTCGGCTTCCTCGGTTTCCTCACCTGGGTCGGCGTGGTGAAGGGCCGCTGGGACGGCTACTTCCGGATCCAGGACGCCTGGCACTCCCGTTTCGACTTCGGCCTGAGCACGTACCGTTCGCTGCGCGGACTCCTCACCCGGGCCGACCAGGTCTGGCTGACCGACGCGGTGGTCGCCGCCGTGCTCGCCGGCTCGGTCGTGCTGCTCGTCGTCTCGGTGCTCCAGCGGCAGCCGCCGGTGCTCGTCCTGTTCAGTGCCGCGATGCTCGTGCTGGCGCTCGGCGACGCCGCGTACTTCAACTCGCGGGCCCGCTTCCTGCTGCCGGCCTTCGGGCTGCTGCTGCCGGTCGCCAACGGCCTGGTGCGGCTGCGCAGCCGCAGCTCGCTGGTCCTGTTGCTGGGCTCGGCGGCCCTGATGTCCGCGGCCTACGGCGGCTACGTGGTCTTCGTCTACCCGGACGCGCCGTAGCGGCCGCCCCCTCACCGGGGCGGATCCGGCGACCCGGGCCGGAGTGTCGGCGGCGGGTCATACACTCGGAATGCCATGACTAGCCTCTTTGACGACCTCCCGCTCCCCGGCTTCGAGAGTCCCTCGCTCGGGTCGAGCCCCGCCCACGACGAGCCGCCGCTGGACGAGGAGCCGCCGTACGAGGAGGCCATCCCCGACGGCCTGTTCGAGACCGACCTCGCCGCCCAGGACGAGCGCGACGCGTACTACCGCAACGGCCACGCCCGCCCCGTGATCGACCCGGAGCAGCTGCTCGCCGGCATGAACGACCCGCAGCGCGAGGCCGTCCTGCACCACGGCTCCCCGCTGCTGATCGTCGCCGGCGCCGGCTCCGGCAAGACCCGGGTGCTCACCCACCGGATCGCATACCTGCTGGCCGCCCGCGGCGCCCAGCCCGGCGAGATCCTGGCGATCACCTTCACCAACAAGGCCGCCGGCGAGATGCGCGAGCGCGTCGAGCAGCTGGTCGGCCCGCGCGCCCGGGCGATGTGGGTCTCCACCTTCCACAGCGCCTGCGTGCGCATCCTGCGCCGCGAGTCGAAGCTGCTCGGCTTCACCTCGTCGTTCTCGATCTACGACTCGGCCGACTCGCAGCGCCTGATGTCCCTGGTCTGCCGGGACCTCGACCTGGACCCGAAGCAGTTCCCGCCGAAGTCCTTCACCGCCAAGGTCAGCAACCTCAAGAACGAGCTGATCGACGAGGAGACCTACGCCGACCGGGCCGCCAACCCGATGGAGAAGAAGCTGGCCGAGGCGTACACCCTCTACCAGCGGCGCCTGCGCGAGGCGAACGCGCTGGACTTCGACGACATCATCATGACCACGGTCAACCTGTTGCAGGCCTTCCCCGACGTCGCCGAGCACTACCGCCGGCGCTTCAGGCACATCCTGGTCGACGAGTACCAGGACACCAACCACGCCCAGTACACGCTGGTGCGCGAGCTCTCCGGCGGCGCCCTCTCCGACGCGCCGAAGCTCACCGCGGACGGCGACTTCGTCAACCCGACCGCGGCCCGGCTCGCCCAGATCTCCCCGGCCGAGCTCTGCGTGGTCGGCGACGCAGACCAGTCGATCTACGCCTTCCGCGGCGCCACGATCCGCAACATCCTCCAGTTCGAGGAGGACTACCCCGACGCCACGACGATCCTGCTGGAGCAGAACTACCGCTCCACGCAGACCATCCTCACCGCCGCCAACGCCGTCATCGAGCGCAACACCAACCGGCGCAAGAAGAACCTCTGGACGGCCGGCGACCAGGGCGAGCGGGTGGTCGGCTACGTCGCCGACGACGAGCACGGCGAGGCCCAGTTCATCGCCGACGAGATCGACCGGCTCACCGACGAGGACGAGGCCCGGCCCGGCGACGTCGCGATCTTCTACCGCACCAACGCGCAGTCCCGCGTCTTCGAAGAGGTCTTCATCCGGGTCGGCCTGCCGTACAAGGTCGTCGGCGGCGTCCGCTTCTACGAGCGCAAGGAGGTCCGGGACATCCTGGCCTACCTGCGCGTCCTGTCCAACCCGGAGGACACCGTCCCGCTGCGGCGGATCCTCAACGTGCCCAAGCGCGGCATCGGCGAGCGCGCCGAGGCGATGGTCGACGCCCTCGCCGCCCGCGAGCGGATCAGCTTCGCCCAGGCGCTGCAGCGGGTCGACGAGGCGTACGGGATGGCCGCGCGCTCGGCCAACGCGGTGAAGAAGTTCAACGCGATGATGGCCGGCCTGCGGCAGGTCGTGGAGTCCGGCGCCGGCCCCGCCGCCGTGCTGGAGGCCGTGCTGGAGGAGTCCGGCTACCTCGCCGAGCTGCAGGCCTCCACCGACCCGCAGGACGAGACCCGGATCGAGAACCTCCAGGAGCTCGCCTCCGTCGCCCTGGAGTACGAGCAGGACCCGGGCGAACGCCCCGAGGGCGAGGACGCCGAGGGCGCCCCGCCGGTCGGCTCGCTCGCCGACTTCCTGGAGCGCGTCGCGCTGGTCGCCGACTCCGACCAGATCCCGGACGACGAGGAGGGCCAGGGCGTCATCACGATGATGACCCTGCACACCGCCAAGGGCCTGGAGTTCCCGGTGGTCTTCCTCACCGGCATGGAGGACGGGATCTTCCCGCACATGCGGGCCCTCAACCAGGTCAAGGAGCTGGAGGAGGAGCGCCGGCTCGCCTACGTCGGCCTGACCCGCGCCCGCCAGCGGCTGTACCTGACCCGCTCGGTGCTCCGCAGCGCCTGGGGCCAGCCCGCGTACAACCCGGCCTCCCGCTTCCTGGAGGAGATCCCGGACACCCTCGTCGACTGGAAGCGCACCGGCGCGGCGGCCGTGCCCCCGGCCCGCGGCTTCTCGCCCTCGTCCTCCGGGGGGTCCCGCTCGTACGGCTCCTCCGGCGGTTCGGCCCGTTCGACGACGACGACGCCGCAGCCGGGCTGGGCGAAGTCCGCGCGGAAGGTGACCGAGCGCGAGGTGGTCGCGCTGGCCGTCGGCGACCGGGTCAGCCACGACTCCTTCGGCCTCGGCACCGTCGTCGCCACCCAGGGCGTCGGCGACAAGGCGCAGGCGACGATCGACTTCGGCACCACCGGCCGCAAGCAGCTGCTGCTGCGCTACGCGCCGGTCGAGAAGCTCTGAGTCGTCGAACCCGTCGGGCCGGCCCGCGCCGCCCGCCCGGGGCCCTCGCCCGGGGCGCTCAGCGCGGGTCGACCCCGTGGGCCAGCAGCCACGGCACCGGGTCGACCGGGGCCCGGCCACCGGGCCGCACCTCGAAGTGGAGGTGCGGCCCGGTGGCGTTCCCGGTCGACCCCGCCCATCCCACGACGTCGCCGGCCCGGACGGGCCCTCCGGGCAGCCGGTACCCGCGCAGGTGCCCGTACCAGGTCTCGGTGCCGTCCGCGGCGGTGACGACCGCCAGGTACCCGTAGGCGGCGCTCCAACCGGTGGTCACCGTGCCGTCGGTCGCGGCGCGGACGGGCGTGCCGGCCGGCACCGGGAAGTCGATGCCGGTGTGCCGGGCCGCCCAGTGCGGACCGGCCTGGCCGAAGCCCGCGCTCAGCCCCGTCCGCTCGACCGGCAGCACGTACAGCGGCCGCGGCGCGGTGTCCGTGCTCCCGGCTTCCCCGGGCTGCTCCGGCCGCTGCGGTCGGGGACGGCCGCGGGCGGCGAGCGCCGCCCGGGCCAGCTCCCGGTCGGCCCGGTCGGGGCCGGGCCGCTCGCCGGCGGGGCCACGGGAGGGGAACGAGGGGCCGGACGGCGCCGGGCCGGGCAGCCGGGTGCGGTCCGCGTGCACGGTCGCGGCCGCGACCCCGAAGACCCCGAGGGTGGCCGCCGACGGCAGGGCGACGGTGAGCATCGCCCGCCGGGTGGTGCTCGCCCGCGGGCCGCGGTGCTGGCCGCGGGGCCGCTCGGCGCCGCCGGCCGGGCCGGGGAGCTGCCGGTGGATCGGGATACGGATCGGGATGCGGACGGGGGAGCGTCTGACCGTCATCGCGCCGCCTCCTCGGAATCGGGAGTGACCGGGAGAAAACAGTCGAGACTGTAGACCTTGATCACGATCCCGGACGAAGTGCGCATCTCAGCACGCGTGGCGCTCCGTCAGGGGCCCTGCGGCCCACGCCTCCAGGGCGAGCCGGACGACGGCGACCGCCCGCGGGTGGGCCGGCAGTCCGACGTGGCCCGCGCCGGGCACGGCCACGTTGGCGGCGTCCAGGTCGGGATGGTCCAGCCGGGCGCCGCGGCGGGGCAGCACCACCTCGTCCAGCCCGCCGCGGACGGCCGTGAAGCGGCTGGTGCAGCCCGGTGCCGGCAGCCGCAGTTCGGCCAGCAGGTCGCTGCCCGGCCGAAGCTGACGGGTGATCGGGAAGGGGTTGGGCAGCAGGGCCGCCGTCGTCCCCTCGTGCGGGGTGGCGAGGGTGACCACCTCGGGGACGAGTTCGTGCCCGCCGAGACGCTGCACGTAATAACGGGCGATCAGGCCGCCCAGGCTGTGCCCGACCAGGGCGACGGGGCGGCCCCCGTGCGCCTGTGCCGCCCACTCGACGTGCCGGGCGAGCAGCACGGCGGCGGCCCGCACGTCGCGGGTCAGCGGCGAGTAGTTGAGGGCGTGCAGGTGCGTCCAGCCGTGCCGGTGCAGATCGCGGCGGAGTGGCCCGAACACGGCCCGGTTGTCGACGAACCCGTGCAGCAGCAGCACGGGGTCGTGCCGGGGCGGCGCGGCGGGCGGCGCCGGGCGGTCCGGGCACGGACGGGGCCGTCGCTCCGGCGGGATTCCGGTGGGGTAGCGGACCAAGTGGTGCGCGAGCGCGGCGGCTTCCGCGCCCGCGCCGCGGACGGTGGCGGCCGTCCGCTGGAACGGGATCGTCATGCGGCTCTCCCCGGCAGGACGGCGCGGGGCCCCTGCGGCGGCCGACGCAGGGGAGACGGAAGAGCTGGTACCAGGGGTGGCTGACGGGCAGCCCTGTGATTTTCCCCGCCCGTCCGCAACCGAAAACCGCCGACGGGTGCACTCCGCGTTACGCTGCCAGCAGGCCCGCCGGAGGCCGTGGACACCGCGCCCGCGTCCGGGCGGGGCGGCCGGGCCGCGGACGACGAGGTCCAGGAGGCAGCGATGGGTGTGTCGGGGCCGATCCGCGTGGTGGTCGCCAAACCGGGGCTGGACGGCCACGACCGGGGCGCGAAGGTGATCGCACGCGCGCTGCGCGACGCCGGTATGGAGGTCATCTACACCGGCCTGCACCAGACCCCCGAGCAGATCGTCGACACGGCGATCCAGGAGGACGCCGACGGCATCGGGCTGTCCATCCTCTCCGGCGCCCACCTGACCCTCTGCGCACGCGTGATGGAGCTGCTGCGCGAACGCGAGGCCGAGGACATCACGGTCTTCTGCGGCGGGATCGTCCCCGAGGAGGACATCGCCCGGCTCAAGGAGCTCGGCATCGCCGACGTCTTCACCCCCGGCACCACGACCGGATCGGTGGTCGACTGGGTCGAGGCGAACCTCCGCCGCGCGGGCTGACCACCGGCCCGCCGTACGCGGCCCTTCAGGGCGCGAGCTCGGCGAACATGGCCGCCCGCAGCCGGAGCGTCTCCGCGAGACGGGTGAAGGTGTCGGCCCAGGCGGTGTCGGGCGCGGCGTCGGCGGCGAGCGCCTCCACCGCGGGGGCGGCCTCCGGGGCGAGCGCCCGCTCCGTCATGCCGAGCACCCCGCTGTGGCTCCACGGGTAGGCCCCGGAGCCGGCCGCCCGCTCCAGCGCGGCGACGACCGCGGTGGAGAGCGGCGGCGTCCACGGGGTGGCACAGGCCCCGAGCAGCTGGAAGGCGTCGCCGAGCCCGTGGGCCCGGATGAACGCCGCCGTCCAGGCCGCCCGCTCCACCGGCGGCAGGACGGCCAGCAGCTTCGCCGGGGCGCCCGCCGTCCGCTCGGCGCCGCCCGGCCGGGGCGCCGGGCCGAGCAGGGCGCGGGCCCAGGCCTCGTCGTGCTGCCGGACGGCGGCCCGTGCCCAGGCCTCCCGCAGGTCCGCCGACCAGTCGGTGCCGTCGGCCTCGCCGCCCTCCCGTGCGGGCAGCCGCAGCACCTGCTGCGCGGTCAGGCCGGTGGCGTCCGTCCACAGCGCGAGCGGGGCGGCGGCCACGATCTCGCCGAGCCACCAGGAGCGCTGCCCGCGCCCGGTGGGCGACTTGAGCGGTATGCCGTCGCGCTGCATCGCCGCGTCGCACTCGGCGGGCGGGGCGACGGCGAGCAGGCCGTCGAGCGGGTGCACGCAGGCGCGGGCGCGCTCGGCCATCCGGGCGGCGAGGGCCGAGCCGGGCAGGGTGGAGAGCAGCTCCGCGGCGGTGGTGCGGACGTTCTTGCTGCGGTCGCCGAGGGCGGCCTCCAGGAACTCCTCGTCCCCCGTGGACAGCCCCTCCTGCAGGGCGTCGAGGAAGAGCAGGCGGTCCTCGGCCCGCTCGGTGCCCCAGGTGGAGCGCAGCAGGGCGAGGCCGGCCGCCGGGTCGCGGCGGCGCAGCCTGGTCAGGTGGGTGACCCGCTCGGCGAACAGGCCCTCCTGCCAGATCTGCTCGCCGGCCGCCGGATCGTGCTGAGCGTCGGCGGCGCCTGCCGCTCCGGTCGCGGCCGCGGTGCGGCCGACGAAGCGCCAGTCCGGGTTCTGCCCGGCCAGCCAGCGGCCGAGCGGGCCGGCCAGGGCCACCACGTCGGGGCGCAGCTCGCTGCGGGCGCGGGCGGTGTCCAGCAGGGCGGGCACGTGCGCCGGCGGCAGCCGGTAGCCGTGCGCCCGGGCGGCGGCCAGCCACTGGGGGAGCAGCTCGGTGAGGTTGGCGAGGCTGGTGTCCGGGCCGCGGCCGCCCAGCAGGAAGCCGAGCCGGCGGGCGGCCGGCTCCGGCAGCTCCGGCCGGCCGTCCTCCTCCGCCGGGGCGGGCAGGGCCGGGGCGGGCAGGGCCGGGGCGGGCGCGCGGCCAGGTCGAGCAGGGCCGCTGCCGGCAGGGTGTC
>NZ_BAAALD010000081.1:0-9871 GCF_039528095.1 Kitasatospora arboriphila | reverse complement strand
GGGGGGGGCCGGGCCCCGGCACCTCGGGCCGGCCGCCCGGCCCGGCGGGGGGGGGGGGGGCGGGGGCGGGCGGGGCCCGGGCACCGGCGCGGCGCAGGACGGTGGCCAGCGCGGCCAGGTCGAGCAGGGCCGTCGCCGGGTCGGTGCGGTCGACGGCCCCGGCCGCGGCGGCGGACGCGGGCGAACCGGCCGGGCCGGGCAGCGGCGGCCGGTCGGTGCCGAGCAGGGCGGTGGTCTGCAGCTCGGACCAGCTGTCGTGGGCGGTGGTGGTCGGTGCCGTCACGGCCGGCCTCCCGTCGGGTGGGTCTGGTGGGGATGGCGGTCGGTGTCCGTCCGGGGCGCGGTCACCGGTCGAGGCCGATCGCGCGGCCGTCCGCCGACCAGGCGGTGACCGGGGCGTACCCGGCGTGCCCGTACTCGCCGAACAGCGTGACCGGGTGGCCGGCCGAGAGCGCGGCCAGCCGCCACAGCGCCGGCTCCGGCGTGGCGCCGCGCTTGAGCGGGACGGCGCTGCGGCCGTCCGTCAGCTGCCAGCCGTCGGGGCCCAGGACGGGCACCACCCCGGCCAGCACGGCGGGCCAGGCCTCCAGCCACGGGTCGTCGGCGACGGCCTCGCCGTAGCCGGCCACCGCCTCGGCGGGGGAGACCCCGGCGGGCGGCCCGGGCGAGCGGGGCGCCGGCTCGCCGTGACGGGTGCCGAGGACGGCGCGCAGCGGGCGGGCGCCCGGGTGGAAGGCCAGCTCGGCCTCCAGCACCTGCCCGGTCGGCAGGGCGGTCTCGGGTGCCCGGCCGGGGCTGCCGAAGGAGAGCAGCAGGGCCGGGCGGCCGGTCTTGGTGCCGCGCAGCCAGATCCGGCGGGTGGTCAGCCGGTCGTCGGCGGTGTCGCGGCTGCCGAGGACGTGCCAGCGGTCGCGGACCGTCGGGCCGGCCAGCACCTCGTCCGCGCCGGTGCTGAACCCGACCCGGGTGCGGACCGTGGCGGCGAGCGGCGCGGGCAGTTCGTCCACCCGGCCGTAGGCGCCGGCCAGCAGGTGCAGCAGGGCGTACTCCTCCAGCTGGGAGTCCTGCGGGGTGTGGGCGAGCTCGCGGGCGCGGGCGGCCAGGCCCGGTGCCTGGGCGTCGACCATCCGGGCCGCGACCTCCTCCCAGCCGCCGGGGGCGGTGCTGTCGGCCAGGCCGCGCCGGACGGCGTCCGAGAGCCGCAGCCGCAGCTCCTGCGCGCCGGCGCGCCGCCGGGTCGTCCGCGGAGGACTCCCGACGCTCCTGCTGCCGGACGGCCCGCTGCTCGGCGGCGCCCTGACGCCTGGCCAGCCATTCGGCCACCCACCCGGGCTGCGCCGCCGCCTCGGCGACCGCCGGGGAGCCGGCGCTCCACAGCAGCAGCAGGCCGAGCACGTGCTTGCACGGGAACTTCCGGCTGGGGCAGGTGCACTTGTACGCCGGCCCGGAGAGGTCGACGCAGGGGAAGTACGGCGTCTTCCCGCTGCCCTTGCAGGCGCCCCACAGCGCGCCGCCGCCCCAGCCCGCGTCCGACCACGGCGCGGGCGCGGACAGCTTGCCGGCCGCCTTCAGCGACGCCTGGTCCGGCGCGAGCGACAGGACGTGTTCGTTGCTCCAGCGTTCCTCCATGCCGACGACGCTAGGACGGGCCACTGACATCCGGTCCGGTCGAACTGACGGCCGGTCACCGTCGCGTCCCGGCTTGTCAGTGGGCTCGTGCATGGTGGTTCCAGCAGGCCGGAAGGGCGTACGAAGAAGCCCGTCCCGGCCCTGCCGCACCGCGTTCCGGCGGGCCGTCCGCGGCCGTCCCGTCCGCCGCGCACCCGTCCCCGTGCCCTGCCCGCACCCTGCCACAGCCATGCCCGGCGGCCGTACCCAGGAGATGTCGATGACCACCGAGACGACCACCCGTACGAGTGAAGTCCTCCGCCTCCACGCCGAGGACGCCTTCGCCGCCGAGCTCGCCGCGCTCGCCGCCGCCGACGACCGCCCCCGCCCCGCCCGCTGGCGGCTCTCGCCCTGGGCCGTCGCCACCTACCTGCTCGGCGGCACGCTGCCCGACGGCACCGTGATCACCCCCAAGTACATCGGCCCGCGCCGGGTGGTCGAGGTCGCCGTCACCACCCTGGCCACCGACCGGGCCCTGCTGCTGCTCGGCGTGCCCGGCACCGCCAAGACCTGGGTCTCCGAGCACCTCGCCGCCGCCGTCAGCGGCGACTCCACCCTGCTCGTCCAGGGCACCGCCGGCACTCCCGAGGAGGCCGTCCGCTACGGCTGGAACTACGCCCAGCTGCTCGCCAACGGCCCCAGCCGGCAGGCCCTGGTGCCCTCCCCGGTCATGCGGGCGATGGCCGACGGCAAGATCGCCCGCGTCGAGGAGCTCACCCGCATCCCGGCCGACGTCCAGGACAGCCTGATCACCATCCTGTCCGAGAAGACCCTGCCGGTGCCGGAACTCGGCGACGAGACGCAGGCCGTCCGCGGCTTCAACCTGATCGCCACCGCCAACGACCGCGACCGCGGCGTCAACGACCTCTCCTCCGCGCTGCGCCGCCGCTTCAACACCGTCGTGCTGCCGCTGCCCGCCACGCTCGACGAGGAGGTCGACATCGTCGGCCGCCGGGTCAACCAGCTCGGCCGCTCCCTCGACCTGCCCGAGCTGCCCACCGGCGCCGAGGAGATCCGCCGCGTCGTCACCGTCTTCCGCGAGCTGCGCTCCGGCGTCACCGCCGACGGCCGCACCAAGGTCAAGACGCCCAGCGGCACCCTCTCCACCGCCGAGGCGATCTCGGTGCTCACCAACGGCCTCGCCCTCGCCACCCACTTCGGCGACGGCATGCTCCGCGCCGGTGACGTCACGGCCGGCATCGTCGGCGCCGTCGTCCGCGACCCGGTCGCCGACCGCACGGTCTGGCACGAGTACGTCGAGGGCGTGCTCCGCGAGCGGGACGGCTGGAAGGACTTCTACCGCGCCGCCCGCGAGCACGCGCACTGACCCGGCCGCCGCGGCCCCAGCCCACCGAGAGAACCATCCGAGAGCGAGGTCCACGACCATGAGCGCAGAGGTCACCCTGCTCGGCGTCCGCCACCACGGGCCCGGCTCCGCCCGCGCGGTGGCCGCCGCCCTGGAGCAGCTGAAGCCCGACGCGGTGCTGATCGAGGGCCCGCCGGAGGCCGACGCGATCGCCGCGCTCGCCGCGGACAAGGAGATGCAGCCGCCGGTCGCCCTGCTCGCCCACGTCGTCGACGACCCGGCCAGGGCCGCCTTCTGGCCGTTCGCCGTGTTCTCCCCCGAGTGGGTGGCCCTGCGGTACGCCGCCGACCACGACGTCCCGGTCCGCTTCGTCGACCTGCCCGCGGCGTACACCTTCGCGCTCGCCGAAGCCCCGTCGGGCGTGCCGGGGGGCACGTCCGGCGAGGCGGCGGAGGCGGAGGGCGGCATCGGCGACCCGATCGCCGCCCTCGCCGAGGCCGCCGGCCACGACGACCCCGAGCGCTGGTGGGAGGACGTCGTCGAGCACCGCGCCCCCGACGGGGACGCCCTCGCGCCCTTCGCCGCGGTCGCCGAGGCCATGACCGCGCTGCGCGAGACCGCCCCGGCCGGGCCGCGCGCCCGCCGCGACGACCTGCGCGAGGCGTACATGCGCCAGCAGATCCGCGCCGCCCGCCGGGCCGGCCACCGCCGGATCGCGGTGGTCTGCGGCGCCTGGCACGTCCCCGCCCTGCAGACCATGCCCACCGTCGCCCACGACCGCGCCCTGCTCGCCGGCCTGCCCAAGATGAAGACCCAGATCACCTGGGTGCCCTGGACGCACCGCAGGCTCGCCCAGCACACCGGCTACGGCGCCGGCATCGACTCGCCCGGCTGGTACCACCACCTCTTCACCAGCCCCGACCGGCCGGTCACCCGCTGGATGACCGGCATCGCCGACCTGCTCCGCGCCGAGGACCACCCGGTCTCCTCCGCGCACGTCATCGAGGCCGTCCGGCTCGCCGAGACGCTCGCCGTGCTCCGCGGCCGCCCGCTCGCCGGCCTCGGCGAGACCCTCGACGCCGTCCGGTCCGTGATGTGCGACGGCTCCGACGTCACCCTCGCCCTCGTCCACGACCGGCTGGTGGTCGGCGACGCCCTCGGCGAGGTCCCGGACGGCGCCCCCGCCGTCCCGCTCCAGCGCGACCTCGCCCGCCTCCAGCGCAGCCTGCGCCTCAAGCCGGAGGCCGCCGAGCGGGAGCTCGTCCTCGACCTGCGCAAGGACCTCGACGCCGAGCGCTCCCGCCTGCTGCACCGGCTGCGGCTGCTCGGCATCGACTGGGGCGCCCCGGCCCGCTCCGCCGTCAACTCCACCGGCACCTTCCGGGAGACCTGGCGGCTGCACTGGGAGCCCGAGTACGCCGTCCGCGTCGTCGAAGCCGCCCACTGGGGCACCACCGTCGAGGACGCGGCCTGCGGCAAGGCCGCCCGGCAGGCCGCCGACGCCACCGACCTCGCCGACCTCACCGGCCTCGTCGAGCAGTGCCTGCTCGCCGGCCTCACCGGCGCCCTGCCCGCCGTCATGCGGGCCCTCGCCGACCGGGCCGCCCTGGACACCGACGTGGCGCACCTCGCCGCCGCCCTGCCCGCCCTCGTCCGCGCGCTGCGCTACGGGGACGTCCGCGGCACCGACGCCACCGCCCTCGACGGCGTCGCCCGCGGCCTCGCCGAGCGGATCGGCGTCGGCCTGCCGCCCGCCTGCACCGGGCGCGACGCCGACGGCGCCGCCGCCATGCGCGCCCACCTCGACGCCGTCCACGCCGCCGTCGGCCTGCTGCCGCCCGCCGCCGGTGACGACCCGGGCGACCACCCCGCCGAGCGGTGGGCCGCCGCCCTGCACTCCCTCGCCGCCCGCGAGCCCTCCGGCGGCCCCGCCACCGGCGTGCCCGGCCTGCTGCGCGGCCGCGCCGTCCGGCTGCTCCTCGACGAGGGCCGGCTCGACTCCGCGGAGGCCGGCCGCCGGATGGGCCTGGTGCTCTCCCCGGCCGGCGCCCCCGCCGACGCGGCCGGCTGGATCGAGGGCTTCCTGGCCGGCGGCGGCGCCCTGCTGCTGCACGACACCGCCCTGCTCGGCCTCCTCGACGACTGGCTCACCGGCGTCCCCGGCGACACCCTGATCGACCTGCTGCCGGTGCTGCGCCGCACCTTCTCCGGCCTGGAGGCGGCCGTGCGCCGCACCATCGGCGAGCGTGCCGCGGCCGGCCCGCTCGGCACCGGCGCGGCCGCCGCGGCCGCCCCGCCCGAGAAGCTCGACGAGCAGCGCGCGGACGCCGTCCTGCCCGTCCTCGCCCTCCTGCTCGGCCTGCCGGACGTGACGACGGCGCCGCTGCTGCCCCGCATCCCGCGCCAGCCCACCGGCCGCAACACCTGACCGGCAGGGCCTTCGCGCGGCGGTCGGGATGTCAGTCCCGGCTGGTTGCATGGCTGTTGGGACGCCGTCACCGCGCCGCCCGCCCGCGCTCCGGCCGCCCCGCCCGTCCGTACCCGCACCTGCACCCGCACCCGTACGCGCACCCGAGGAGCACCCATGACCGCCACCCGCGCTCCGCTGGACCCGGCCGACGAGCGGCTGCGCCGTTGGCGGATGGTGCTCGGCGGCGAGGCCGACGGCACGGGCCACCGCCCGAGCGGGCGGGACGCCGCCATGGACGGCGCGCTCGCCGCGCTCTACCGCGGGGCGGACGCCGAGGGCGGCCGCGGCGCCGCGCGCAGTGCCGGCCTCGGCGGTTCGGCGCCGCAGGTGGCCCGCTGGCTCGGCGACATCCGCGAGTACTTCCCGACCACGGTCGTCCAGCTGATGCAGCAGGACGCGATCTCCCGGCTCGGCCTGGACCGGCTGCTGCTGGAGCCCGAGATGCTGGAGGCGGTGGAGCCGGACGTCCACCTGGTCGGCACCCTGCTCTCGCTCAAGCACGCCCTGCCAGAGACCACCCGGGAGACGGCCCGGGCGGTGGTCGGCAAGGTGGTGGCCGACCTGGAGCGCCGCCTCGCCGACCGCACCCGGGCGACCCTCGGCGGGGCGCTCGACCGCTCCGCCCGGGTGAACCGCCCCCGGCACCGGGACATCGACTGGAACCGCACCATCCGCGCCAACCTCAAGAACTACCTGCCCGAGGCGGGCCCGGACGGCACCGGCACCGTCGTCCCGGAGCGGCTGATCGGCTACGCCCGGGCGCAGCGCGCGGTGAAGAAGGACGTCGTCCTCTGCATCGACCAGTCCGGTTCGATGGCGGCGTCGGTGGTGCACTCTGCGGTGTTCGGCGCGGTGCTGGCGTCGATGCGCAGCCTGGACACCCGGCTGGTCGTCTTCGACACCTCCGTCGTCGACCTGACCGAGCAGCTGAGCGACCCGGTGGACGTGCTGTTCGCGACCCGGCTCGGCGGCGGCACCGACATCAACCGCGCCCTCGCCTACTGCCAGTCGAGGATCACCCGGCCGTCCGAGACGATCGTGGTGCTGATCAGCGACCTGTACGAGGGCGGCATCCGCAACGAGATGCTCAAGCGGGTCGCCGCGATGAAGGCGGCCGGGGTGCAGTTCATCGCCCTGCTCGCGCTCTCCGACGAGGGCGCCCCCGCCTACGACCGCGCGCACGCCGCGGCCCTGGCGGAGCTCGGTGCCCCGGCCTTCGCCTGCACACCGGACGTCTTCCCGGAGATCATGGCCGCGGCGATCGAGAAGCGCCCGCTGCCGGTGCCGGACAACGGCTGAGCCGCCTCACCCGTTCGGGTGCGGGATGTCCGCATCTCACGGCATCGGCATTGTCGATGAGAGACCGGCTCCCGGCCTGCCGGGTGCACCCGTTGTGACGGTTCTCACCAAGCCCGACCCCGTCACGGGCGAAACACGCCCGTCGTACGGGGATAACCTGCCACACGGACGTGACGCGCGTGTTGATTGACGGTGCGCCCGGCGCTGTACGGACCGCAAGGCCGTAGCTCTGCGTACCCGCGCAGCCCCGACGACCCGCAGCGAAGATCCTGCCGTGGCACGCTCGAAGAGACACAATCCGCGACCACGAACAAGGACAAACACGTGGACCTGTTCGAGTACCAGGCGAGGGACCTCTTCGCCAAGCACGGTGTGCCCGTGCTTGACGGCGATGTCATCGAGAACGCCGCAGACGCTGCCGCCATCGCGGAGCGCTTCGGCGGCCGCGCCGTCGTCAAGGCTCAGGTGAAGGTCGGCGGCCGAGGCAAGGCCGGCGGCGTCAAGCTCGCCTCCGACCCGGCGGACGCCGTCGCCAAGTCCGAGGCCATCCTCGGCATGGACATCAAGGGCCACACCGTCCACAAGGTGATGCTGGCCCAGACCGCGGACATCAAGGACGAGTACTACGTCTCGTTCCTGCTGGACCGCACGAACCGCACCTTCCTGGCGATGGCCAGCGTCGAGGGCGGTGTCGAGATCGAGGTCGTGGCGGAGGAGAACCCCGACGCGCTCGCGAAGATCCCGGTCGACGCCAACGAGGGCTGCACCCCGGAGAAGGCCGCCGAGATCGTCGCCGCCGCGAAGTTCCCGGCCGACGTCGCCGACCAGGTCGCCGAGGTCCTCCAGCAGCTCTGGAAGGTCTTCATCGCCGAGGACGCGCTCCTCGTCGAGGTCAACCCGCTGATCAAGTCCGGCGAGGGCAAGATCATCGCGCTCGACGGCAAGGTCTCGCTGGACGAGAACGCCGACTTCCGCCAGCCGGAGCACGAGGCGCTCGAGGACAAGGCCGCCGCGAACCCGCTGGAGGCCGCGGCCAAGGCCAAGGGCCTCAACTACGTCAAGCTCGACGGCCAGGTCGGCATCATCGGCAACGGCGCGGGCCTCGTCATGAGCACCCTCGACGTGGTCGCCTACGCCGGTGAGAACCACGGCGGCGTGAAGCCCGCCAACTTCCTCGACATCGGTGGCGGCGCCTCCGCCGAGGTCATGGCGAACGGCCTGGAGATCATCCTGGGCGACACCGACGTCAAGTCGGTCTTCGTCAACGTCTTCGGCGGCATCACCGCGTGCGACGCGGTCGCCAACGGCATCGTGCAGGCCCTTGCCCTCCTCGAGGAGAAGGGCGAGGCCGTCACCAAGCCGCTCGTCGTCCGCCTGGACGGCAACAACGCCGAGCTGGGTCGCAAGATCCTGACCGACGCCAACCACCCGCTCGTTCAGCAGGTGGACACCATGGACGGTGCGGCCGACCGCGCCGCCGAGCTTGCCAACGCCAAGTAAGGAAGGGGACTTTCACATGGCTATCTTCCTTACCAAGGACAGCAAGGTCATCGTCCAGGGCATGACCGGCTCCGAGGGCATGAAGCACACCCGCCGCATGCTCGCCTCCGGCACCCAGATCGTCGGCGGTGTGAACCCGCGCAAGGCCGGCACCACGGTCGACGTCGACGGCACCGAGGTGCCCGTCTTCGGCTCCGTCGCCGAGGCCATGGAGAAGACCGGTGCCGACGTCACCGTCATCTTCGTGCCGCCGAAGTTCACCAAGGACGCCGTCGTCGAGGCGATCGACGCCGAGATCGGCCTCGCGGTCGTCATCACCGAGGGCGTGCCGGTCCACGACTCGGCCGCCTTCTGGGCGTACGCCGGTGCCAAGGGCAGCAAGACCCAGATCATCGGCCCGAACTGCCCCGGCCTGATCTCCCCCGGACAGTCGAACGCGGGCATCATCCCCGCCGACATCACCGGCCCGGGCAAGATCGGCCTGGTCTCCAAGTCCGGCACCCTGACCTACCAGCTCATGTACGAGCTGCGTGACCTGGGCTTCTCCTCGGCCGTGGGCATCGGTGGCGACCCCGTCATCGGCACCACCCACATCGACGCCCTCAAGGCGTTCCAGGAGGACCCGGAGACCGAGGTCATCGTGATGATCGGTGAGATCGGCGGCGACGCCGAGGAGCGTGCCGCGGCCTTCATCGCCGAGCACGTCACCAAGCCGGTCGTCGGCTATGTCGCGGGCTTCACCGCGCCCGAGGGCAAGACCATGGGCCACGCCGGCGCCATCGTCTCCGGCTCCTCCGGCACCGCCCAGGCGAAGAAGGAGGCCCTCGAGGCCGCCGGCGTCAAGGTCGGCAAGACGCCGTCCGAGACCGCCCGCCTGGCCCGCGAGCTCTTCGCGACCGTCAAGTAAGGCCCCGGCAGGCCCCAGGGCCGACGCCACGTGCGAGGGCGGCGGCGGCACGGGCGCGCGCCCCCCCCCCCCCCCCCCCCCCCCCCCCTCGCCGTCTTATCCCGGCTCCCCGGGTCGTTCCCCGGGTCACTTCCCGGGTCAGGGGAGCAGCCGGGGGACGTCCGCCGGGGCGAGCGTCGCGCAGGGCCACAGCGGCGCGCACGGCACCGGGACCGGCAGCGCGTCCGCGGGCCGGGTCAGCGCCACGGGACCGGTCACCGGCTGCCCGTCGTGCGGGGGCGCGCCCTCGGTCACCGTTCCGTCGCCCGGGCCGCTCGTCCCGTCCGTCCCGTCCGTCCCGTCCGTCCCGTCCGTCCCGTCCTGCGGGGCCGTGGACGGCGTGTCCCCGTCCGGGAGGGCCGTGCCGCCGTCCGCCGCCCCGCTCGGGGCCGCTCCCGGCCGCGGGGCCGTCGGACTGCACCAGGGGCTCCGCAGCCCCGGCTCGCGGCCGGGCGCGGCCGGACCCGAACTGCCCGTACCGGCCGCGGAGCACACCTCCGGCGGCGGGGACGCCTCCGTCTGCGGCGCCGCCGCGGGCCGGGCCCGGCGGGCCGTGTCGTCGGGCCCGCCGACCACCAGGGTGACGACCATCGCACCGGCGGTGCCGAGCACCAGCAGCCCGGCGGCGGCGATGACCGCGTGCGCCCGGCGGCGGCCCCCGGCGGCGAGCCGGGCCAGCGAG
>NZ_BAAALD010000080.1:1229-34929 GCF_039528095.1 Kitasatospora arboriphila | reverse complement strand
GCTGATCATCCGGCCGGGTAATCGGCCGGTCCGTGACTGCCGGCCCGCCCGCGGCGGCCTGTCCGTTGTGTGTCATCTCGCCCTTCCGCTGTGGCTGCCGTCCCCCTCCCTCGAGCCTGGCACTGGCCACAGCGGTGGGCGACCACAGGGAGACGAAGGGGCGATGCCGCGGTGGTTGTGGTCTCGCTCGGCCGTGTCCTGGAGCGGTACCGGAAGGTTGGATTTCGCGATATAGCCGGGCAGGCCTGGTCTGCCCAACGTAAATTCGATGGCACGACCAACAGTTGACGCCATGGGAGTGCTTGTGGGAAGCGGACGCATGTTCGGCACGGACAGCAGTGTGGGATCGACGCGGGCACTCATCGAAGCAAGGCTGCCGGCCGTGCGGGAGGAGCGCACGAGGCTCGAGGAGGAGCTGGCGGCCGTCATCGCTCAGGAGAACGCGATGGTGGCCGTGCTCGAGGGCCTGGCCGCCCTGTCGGATGCGCCGCTCGGCGAAGCAGAGGAAGCGCAGGCCGCCCCGCCGATGCAGCCCGCCGACGAGGCGCCCGCCGCCGCAGGCGAGCCCGCAGAAGCCGCCGAGACCGCCGAGGCCGTGGAGCCCGCCGAGACTGCCGACGGTGACCCGGTTGTCGCTCCCGCTGCTGCGCCGGCGAAGAAGACGGCGGCGAAGAAGACGACGAAGAAGGCGGCGGCGAAGAAGGCGGTCACCAAGAAGACGGCCCCGCGGAAGGCAGCCGCCGGGAAGGGCCGGGCGGCCAAGAAGTCCGCCGACCCGAGCGCCGCGCAGCAGGACGTACCCGGGCAGGACGCCGAGCAGGCGCCGGCCGCCACCGCGAAGAAGACCGCGCCACGGTCGGCGGCCAAGACGGCCAAGACCGCCGTGAAGACGGCGATCCAGACCAGGAAGTCGGCCCGGGCGAAGGCGGCACCGGCTGCGGCCGACCAGGCGCAAGAGCCGTCGAAGGGCCGCCAGCGGCGGACCGATGCGGACAGCGTGCTCGGCGTCCTCCGGCAGGCCGAGGAGCCCCTGCGCGCCCGGGACGTGGCCGAACGCCTCGGGCTCGCCGACACGAACGGTGCCGTCGATGCGGTGCGCACGATGCTGGAGCGCCTCGCCAAGGCCTCGCGGGCCCAACGCACCGGCCGAGGCCTGTACGCGGCGGCCGACTGACCGGTGCGGCTTTGCTGCTCTTCGCCCGGCTCCCGGCCGGCGGAGAGCAGCAGTGCAGGTACTTCGGCCGGCGGACCCCGATGATCGGCGATCCACCCGCGGCCTGTCCCGGCACCGGCAGATCATCCATGGGGCTCCGGGCGCGGCACGTCATCCGGCTTTCGGGGCGTGGCACCGGCCGTTGCCGGCCGGTGCCGGGGGTCAGCACAGGGTGTCCTGTTCGTGGTTGGCGCGGTCGAAGTGGGTGATGCGTGCGGGGTCGAGCCCGGCCGTGGCCAGCTCGCGGGCCTCTCGGGCGTTGCGCACGAACACGCGCTTGGTGAGCAGCTTCGGGCAGTGGGCGACGAACGCGGGGCAGGGGCGGACGATGCCGTAGATGCGGCGCCGGTGCCCGACGGTCGCCCGGGCGGGCCACCCGTAGGCGAACTGCGGCGCGATCTCGCCGAGTCCGGTCTCGGCGCGGGCGGCCATCTCCTTCCACGTCTGTCGGTTCACCGCGTCGGCCAGTTCCCCGCACTGGGCCGGGGTGAGGCGCTTCCACCAGCTGCGGGCGACGGCGAGTTCGGCGGCCTGTGCGGCCTGGTACTGCCGTTCGGCTTCCTGCTCGACAAGGCCGACCTCGCGATCGCGTGCGCTCAACCGGCCACCGCGCTGTCGCGAACGACCGTCCGTGAGCTGCTGCGGGGCCGCCGCCCTGCTCAGGTTCACCCTGGCGACACGCTGCACCGCTCGGCGGTCGTCCTCAGCCTTGCCGGTGCCGACGCGCTCGTGGTGGCTGCTGAACGCGGGATCCCGGTGGGCCTGGTGACGGCCGGCGATGTGGTCGCCGCGTTCGCCGGCCAGAAGCCGGCCGCCTGGACGGCTCCGGCCGACGGCCCGCCCGGCGGCGGGCCGCACGTCTTGCTGCCCGGTCTTCCGCCACGCCGGCAGGAGCGCCGGACCGGGGTGCCGTGAGGCGGGCACATGGTGCGAAAGGAGCATCCGACGCGAGAAGGAGCACGAGGGACCGTGAAGGCGTGCCGTACTGGTTGTCGAGGCGGTACCAGGCTATCGACAACCACGCCACCTTTGACGGCCTTCAACGGCTGCTGTCGCGCAGCCGCCGGCCGGGCGATCACGGCCCGAGCCGGGCAGCGCCGTCCGGTCTCGATTCCGTGCGCTGTGGCGGGGCCGTCGAAGGAGGCCTGCCAAGCGCTGAGTACCCATTTGGCTGCGCCGGCGGGCAGTTGCCCCCGGGAATCCTCATGCTCGGGTGCGGCGGAGATCCTGCCGCCCATGACGTACGAGGAGCGCGGATGTCAGCACTGATCAGGAGAATAACTGCCAGGACAGCAGCAACTGGGGCTCTGGCCGCAGTTTTCGTGTTCGCCGGCCCTGCGTACGCGGACGGGGTCTCCTCGCCGTTCAAGGGCCGCACCGAGAGCGGAAACCTCGTCGTGCGGAGCGGGGACATCATTGTCTGCTTCGGAGAGAACCAGGTGGTGGTGGCCGACACCGAGGGCAAGTTCCGCCAAACCGACGGGCCCGGCACGAGCTTCACCACACCGGCCGGGGCCGCGTTCAAGACCCTCGACACCGGGAAGAAGTTCCCGCCCCTGCAGAACGGCGGCGTCGAGGTGAGCTTCGGGGGCGCCAGCGCTGTGGTCACCTGCCCCAAGAGCCTCGTTCCGGCGACCTCCGCGTTCGTACCGAAGTCGACCCTGGCGGGAACCGGGGGCTCGGTCACCGGAGTGGACGTGATCAAGAGCTCCGCCGGTGGCGCGCTCGCCGTAGCCGGGATCGCCGGCGCTGCCGTCGCGCTGCGCCGACGCCGGGTCGGCAGCGCCGAGTGACCGGCCCACGCCGGCCGACGTGTGCTCTCCGGGGGAGCGCCGTCGGCGGCCGGGCGACGATCGGAAGGTGAAACCGGTGGGTCGACCACTCTCACCAGGGGGCCGTGCGGCCTTGATCCTGGCCGGTGCCGCGGTGGGTGTCGGAGTGTGGCTGGTCCTGACGGGGACCCGGACGTCGGCCCCGCCGCATCCAAGTGCCGCCGACGCGTGGCGTCATCCCCTGCCGACACTGCGTACCGCTCCACCCGACGCAGAATCCGCCGTGCTGGGAATGGCGTTCTCCAAGCCGACGCGGATCCGGATCCCCAGGATCGGCGTCGACGCCCCGATCGCCGAGGTCGACCTCGACGCGAACGGGAACCTGCCGGCACCGTCGGCAGCAGACCGCCGGCTGGCCGGCTGGTACCGGCAGAGCGCTGCGCCCGGAACCGCCGGGAATGCCGTCATCGACGGCCATGTGGATGGCCTCGACGGACCGGCCGTCTTCTACTCCCTCGGCGCGCTGCACAAGGGAGACACCATTGAGATCACCCGTGCCGACCGCAGCATTGCCGAGTTCACAGCCGATGCCGTCGAGGTCTACCCGAAGGACGCCGTCCCTGCTGATCGGGTGTTCGGCGCTGCGGACCAACCCCAACTGCGCCTCGTCACCTGCGGCGGTGCGTACACCAAGGCCACCGGCTACCAGGGCACGGTGATCGTCTACGGTCGTTTCACCCAGGCTGTGCCCGCTTCCTGACGTTCTCGACCGTCGTCGGCGCCGCCCCGATCCGGGGCTCTGGCCTGGTGGAAGAAGAGACCGGACGAGCCGTCGTGCATGCAGGCGGTCGGGCGTGCTTGACGGTCTGGAAGGCTTGCGTCCCGCTGGGCAGGGTGCCGCCCACGCCCGGGGCGGTGGGTGGGTCGGTAACGGCTGCGCAGATCGCAGAGCAGACCGCGGTCAGCTCTGCGAGGCCGTACTCCTGCCAGTCCCCGTGCTGGGACCACTCCAGCATCCGGGCACAGCGCGGGGAGCCGGGCCGGGCTCGGCGCCGTGGCGTTCGACATCACAGGCGGCAGGGCCGCAACCGTGCGCGGCATCGCTGCCCCCTCCGCCCCACCGAAGCCTGGCATCAGCATGAACCAGACGCGCCGCTCATCACCCAGTAGTAACGCCACACCGACCGCGGCCAGGCACAGCACTCACCGAAGGAGGGTGAAGGCAAGTGCAGCGATGCCGCCCCCGAACGCGTCTGAGCCGTCCTGATCACCCCGAACAACACCGCGCTCCCGATCAAGCGCATTCGCGCCGCCATCGACCCGTACTGGGTGATCGTCGGCGGCGGCGTCGAGAACACCGACACCGACCGCGAGGCCGCACTCCTGCGCGAGATCAGCGAGGAGATCGCCGGCGACGCCGAGATCCTGCGCCTGCTCCACCAGCTGGACAACCCCAAGGGGGGAGACGGAGTACTTCTACCTGGCCCGCATCGAGACGTGGGACTTCGACAACCGCACCGGCCCGGAGTTAGCCCGCACCGACCGCGGCGAGTACATCCTCGAGGAGATCCCGCTCACCAGGAACGCTGTCGAAGCGCTGAACCTGATGCCCCGCAGTTCAAGGACGTCCTGTGCAAGGCAATTGCACGCGGTGAACTGACTCCCGCGCCATAGCGTGCAGCGCTGCGCAGACACGCCCCATCGTGCTCCCGCAGACCGAGCAGCTGGAGCAGGACAGGCGAAGACCTCTTCGAGGACGGCCGGCCGGGACCGCCCGGCCCCGGCGAGCCGCCACCTCGCCAGCGCGCCCGGTAGCGGCGCGTCCCCCGCTGCGGCTGGCGCCTGCTCGCGGGACAGCGAAATACGGGGAACTGCGTCCGACCCCGTGCCGCTACTGCAGGGCGGCCCGCACCAGGACCTACCAGTCCTCATCCTCGCCGCGCATGTGACGCCACTGCTGGACGATCTCCCGCGCACCGCGTGCCAGCTCTGCGTAGTGCGCCGGGCATTCCCACAGTTCGCGGGCCGAGAGCTCGACGGGCACCGGGGTGTCCGGGTGGTCCTCGGGCGCGTACAGATGTACTACCGCCTCGTAGCGGGAGGCCGTGTGCGTGGTCGCGGACCAGGGGTGCTGGGGGTGCTCGCACGAGGCGTCCGGGTCGATGGTGTCCAGGGCCGCGACCAGGTCGCGGACGTAGGAGGGGGGCAGGCCGTCGTAGGTCTGGGCGATGCCCATCCACAGGGACAGGAACAGGCCGATCCGTTCCTCGTCACGCACCTGCCCAGCCAGCCAGCGGCGGGAGGACCACAGCGCGACGGGGCCGGTGTTGTCCTCCCAGGAACGCCGGATCGCCTCCTGCAGGGCGACGATGTCGATCCCGCCGTCGCCCCGGAGGAACCGCGCGTCGAGGTGGGAGACGTCCACGTTGCCGAAGAGCTCCTCGTGGGCCTCGCGCATGCGGGCGGCGGCCCCGTCGGCGAGGCCGGCGAGGAACGCCTCGCAGTCGAACGCCGCCAACTCCTCGCCCTCCAGCCCGTACTCCTCGGCGAACACGGCACGGCCGGCCTCGGACAGCATGCTCACTCCGGCCTCGACGCCGTACTCGTCGTCCACGTCCGTGGGGTGGGCTCCGGCCGGGCAGGTGCAGGACGCCGGGTCGAGCGTGGCCCGCAATCCTTCCAGGGCTCGCGTGTACGACGCGAGGAGGGACTGGCTGAAGACGCGTGCGGCGAGGTACCAGCACGTGGTGTGGAGCAGGATTGTGTACCCGGTCCGCTCCCGGCGCCCCTGTGGGGTGCCGATGCGGTCAAGCGCGTCCGCCGCGTCGTCGGCGAGCAGTCCGAGGGTCGCCGACGGGCTTCCGTAGGGGTAGTCGCTGACGATCCCGCAGAGGTCGGAGATCAGTTCTTTGTGGTCGTCGGGCAGGGTGGGGGTCACTTCAGTCACGTCGGTAGTCGACGACGCAGTGGGCCGGCCGGTTCCCGCGGCCCGGGTCAGGGCCTCACCGGTGGACGCGTCCTGCCCGGAGAAGTGAGCGTATTCCTGGCAGAGGTAGGCACAGGCGGCGCCGGGTCCGCCACGCCAATGGGCGGAGCCGGTCGGGTCCGCGGCGTCCGCTCCGCCGTTCGGCGTCCACGAGCTCGGGGACGGCCTGTACCCGTCCGGCGACCTGGTGGACTGACCGCGCGACTCGGTCGGTGTGTCAGTCGGACGCCGCGGCCGGTCGGTGGTGCCGGCAGGGGACGGCGGGCGCGACCTCGTGGCCGGCCAATGGTGCCATTCCTGTCGTCCACCCGGGAGTGCCGTCGACGCGGCCGACGACGAACACCCGATTCTCCCCCGACGCCACGTGGTGCCGGTAGGCGTGGATGAACGGCGCGGCGTCCAGCTCCAGGAGGTGGGCGAGGACGTTCTCGACCAGGCAGTACGGGCAGCCTTCGGTGAGCCGTACGCGCGGCGGGGCACCGTCCTCCAGCGGAGGCTTGTCCGGAAGGATGACGCCGCCGTCCGCGGTCACGCCGAGCATGAGGCTGCCGGAGGCGGTGTGCGTGGTGGCGATGATCCGGCGGAACAGCCGCCTGGACGTGCCGGTGCGCATCGCCCGGCCGCGCGCCGGCGTCCGGAGGGCCCGCACCACCGGGACGACCAGCAGCAGCGCGGCGGCACCGAGCAGCACGCAGGCGACCGGTACCAGGAAGGCGGGGCCGCCGTGCGAGCCGACGTACAGGGTGCCGCCGCTCCAGATCCCCAGGCTGACCAGGTTCCCGAACCGGGGCGCTTCGGACCGGCTGACGCTCCCCGCGATCCGCAGGACGTCCCAGGCCGCCAGCGCGGGCAGACAAAACGAACCGAGCGCCATCACGACGTCCACGCGTCCACCCCCCGGCCACGGCGACCCTGTGCGGACTCGATTGGACCGCTCGACCTGACGTAGTGTCAACCTCATTGGTTCAGTGGTCTGGTGTTGTTCGCCCGGCACCTGAGCTGTCACACAGTCGCCGTGACCGAGCGCACCGGCCGGGACTCGTTCCCGGTCGGCGCACCCGGTCCCACTCAGGCGGCGCGGCGACCAGCCATCACCGCCCCACCCATCCGTCGACGCGCTCGCGCAGCAGATCGGCGTGCCCACAGTGACGGGCGTACTCCTCGACCCGGTGCACCATCAGCTCTCGGACCGCGATCCCCTCCTTGCCCACCCACGCACCCAGGTCCGGGTGCCCGGCCAGCGCGGCGTCGACCACGGCCTGTTAGGACCAGTAAGACAGCTACGCCAGGATGACGGCATGACGGATGAAACGATCACCGCACGCACCATCGCCGATCGCCACCTCGACCAAGTAGTCGCGCACGACCCGCTGGAGGCTGCCTGGCTAGGTCTGCACCCGGGCGACGACCGGCAGCCGGACCTCTCCCCGGAGGGGTTCGAATCGCTCGCCGACATCGCCCGACGCACCCTGACCGCGCTCGACGCCGTTCCCACCAGCGAGGACCCCACCGACCGGTCCTGCGCGCGACTGCTCCGCGAGCGACTCACCGCCGAACTGGCCATGCACGACTCCGGCGAGAACTTCCGCCAGCTGCGCAACATTAGCGCGCACGTTCACCACGTACGGGACATCTTCACCTTCATGCCGACCGCCACCAACGACGACTGGGCGGCAGTGGCCGGGCGGCTGCGCAACCTGCCCACCGCGCTCGACGGGTACCGCGCCACCCTCACCGAGGGGATATCCCGGCGCCTGCTCGCCGCACCTCGCCAGGCGGCCGCGGTCATCGACCAACTCACCGCCTGGACCGGCGAAGACACAGGCAGCGCGGGCTGGTTCGCCGACTTCGTCTCCCCCGGGCCCGAGCGGCTGCGCGGCGACCTGGACGCCGCCGCCCTGCGCGCAACCGCCGCCGTCGCGGACTTCCGCGACTGGCTGCGCGACACCTACGCGCCCGCCACCGCCGACACCCCCGACGCTGTCGGCCGGGAGCGCTACCGGCTCGCCGTGCGCCACCACACCGGCGCCGACGTCGACCTGGACGAGGCCTACGCGTGGGCCTGGGACGAGTTCCACCGGACCGCGGCCGAGATGCGCGCCGAGGCCGAACGCGTCCTGCCCGGCGCGGGCGCCCTCGCCGCGATGCGGCACCTGGAGGAGCACGGCCACGCGGTCAAGGGCGAGGAGGCGATCCGCGACTGGCTGCAGTCGGTCATGGACCGGGCGATCACCGCCCTCGATGGCACCCACTTCGACATCTCCGGACCGCTGCGCCGGGTGGAGTCCCGGATCGCCCCGGCGGGCAGTGCCGCCTCGCCGTACTACTCCGGTCCCAGCCTGGACTTCAGCCGCCCTGGCCGCACCTACTTCCCCACCCTCGGCCGGGAGTCATTCCCGACCTGGCAGCTCGTCAGCGTCTGGTACCACGAGGGCGTTCCCGGCCACCACCTGCAACTCGCCCAGTGGGTAGCGCTCGCCGACCGGCTCAGCCGCTACCAGACCACCCTCGGCATGGTCAGCGCCAACACCGAGGGCTGGGCCCTGTACGCCGAACGGCTCATGGACGACCTGGGCTTCCTCACCGACCCCGCCCACCGCCTCGGCTTCCTCGACGAGCAGATGCTGCGCACCATCCGAGTAATCATCGACATTGGCATGCACCTGGGCCTGGCCATCCCCGCCGATGCGGGCTTCCACCCCGGCGAGCGCTGGACTCCCGAGCTCGCCACGGAGTTCATGGCCACGTACAACGGCAGCCCTGCCGAACTGCGCGACAGCGAGATCGTCCGCTACCTCGGCTGGCCCGGCCAGGCCATCGGCTACAAGCTTGGCGAACGTGCCTGGCTGCGGGGGCGTGACGCCGCCCGCAGCCGGCAGGGCGCCGCGTTCGACCTCAAGACCTGGCACATGAAGGCACTCGCCCTGGGCTCACTCGGCCTCGACGACCTGGTCGACCAACTCGCCACACTCTAGGCCCACCGGCGACGGGCACCGTCCCGCGAGACTGGGGACGGGCCCGTTCGCTCTCTCCGTCCGCCACCGCTTCCCCTGGATCCCTGCGGGACACGCGACTGCCTGGGCCGGGCGGGTGCGCAATGGTGCGACGGCTTTCGTCGCCACAGTGAGCCTGGCGCTAGCTGTCCTGGCAGCCGCAGGTCTGATCTGAGCGCGTGACGCGCGGGTGAGGAACGCGGGCGCGGGGGAAGCCGGCAGGGCGTGGCCTGCGGGCACATGCGATCCGGCGCCCGGCCGGTCGGCCCCCACGTTGCCCCGCAGCCGCAGTCCCAGCTCGCCGCGTGCAGAGAAGGCCCCGCAGGAGGGGTGGCCGCCTGCGGGCGGTTGGGGGTTTAGGCGGCCTCGGGAAGCGAGGTGCGGCGGGTCGGGCCGAAGACGTGGTCGAAGGCGAGGGCGCGGTCGGTGGGGACGAGGAGGTAGGGCGCGCCGGAGCCGGCGGCGGTCCGAGGCCCGTCGATGCCCGTGCCGAGGGCGTCGCTGGGGGTGAGCAGGTCGAGATTGTCGAAGGCGTAGTACAGCGGCAACCGGGTCCAGGCGACGAGCTGGAGATGAGCGGTGACGGCGGCGTTCTCGATAGCGTGCCGACTGCTGGTCCGGCTGGTCATCCGGCTCTTGCAGTCGATCAAGACGACCTGCCTGTCCCGGGCCGCGATGAGGTCGGGGGTCCAGCGAAGGAAGCTGTCGGTGCTGCGGAGGGCCAGGCGGACGGGCTCGCCCATGACTCCCTGGCCCCAGGGGCTGACATCCCAGCCGCGGTGGTTGAGTTCCTCGGTGACGCGTCGCTCGTGGGCGTCACCGATCGCCTTCCTGTCATGAAAGCTCGGCATGCTGGAAGTGTGGCGCGCCCTCACCCTGACGAAACGACAGCCGCCTATGGTGCGCTCGGGTTCGGCCAGACCTCTTCGTTGTTCGTGGAGGTTCATGGTTGTCCGTGGTTATCCACGTTGGTTCACACCGTCCCACTGTGTGCCGCTGGCGGCGGCCCGAACACGACCGGATTCAGTCCATGCCCGGGTCGCTTCCTCGACGAGCCGATTGTGTAATCAAGGGCCGACGTCCTGTCAGCGGTGGCTTCGCCGATGCCGAAGGAGGCACCGGTGACGAGGGCGGTCTTGGCGGGTATCGCTGGGATCCTTGCGACTAAGATGAACTATGGTTCACCATCTATCCTGAACCCAGGTTCACCTTGATGCAAGTGGAAGGGCAGGCGAGTTCTCTTGACCCAGGCCAGGGCGCCGCGCGCCGACGCGGTCCGCAACCGGAAGAAAATCCTCACCGCGGCCAGTGAGCAGATCACCGCGCACGGCCCCGAGGCCGGCATGGACGAGATCGCCGCCGCGGCGGGCGTGGCCGTGGGAACCCTGTACCGGCACTTCCCGACCAAGACCGACCTGGTCGCGGCCGTCGTCGCCGAGTACGTCGCCCGCGTCGCCGACGACGCCGAAGCCGCCCTCGCACGCGTCGCCGACGGCACTGCTAGCGCCTTGGAGGAACTGACCGCGTTCCTCGGCCGCGTCATCGAGCAGTCCGCGACCGACCGTGCCGTCAAGGCCGCGGCCCAGACCCTCGGCGCACAACCGGGCGACCACGCCGACGAGGAACGCGCAAGCGCGGCTGTCGCCGGCCTCATCCGGGCCGGGCAGGCCGACGGTGACATCCACGCGGACATCACGGTCAACGACATCTACCTGCTGTTCTCCACCGCGCCCGCCGACCAGCCACCCGCGGCCCGGAACCGCTGGCTCGCCCTCGTCACCCCCGGCCTGACCATCCAGGCCCGACGAACAGCGAGCTGACCGCTGGAACCGGGACAGCGAGCCGAACGGCGCTGTCGTCTCTCATGGCCATCGAACACGGCCAGGCCAGAGCGCTGCCTGAAGTCGCGAACATCTGCTGTCGAAGCTCAGGCTCTGGTCCAACTTCTGTGAAACGGTTACGCCGGGTGACGATCATGCCTTGCCGTATGCGGCGCGGGTTGTCAGCGGCGAGAGCCAGAGGCCAGACTGCTGAGACTGCACAGGCCATGAGACAGCTGAACTGTTCATAACGGCGACGAGTTCACCGCCGCCGAGGTACGCGACTTCGCGGTCGACGCGAGCGTGGTGGCCGGCCTGCTGGCGCTCCGGGACGCCCGCACCGCACCGGACTCGCCCGCGGTGCCCGGCCGCCGTCCCACACCTGGTCATCGCCGTCCACCTCGCCTCCGCCGACCTGGATTGACCAGCGTGAGGGCGGCGCTTCGGTCGGTGGCCGGGGCTATGACCGGTCGGCCGAGGCCGGTCCGGTGCCGTCGTCGGAGGGCAGGTCCCGCTCGTAGTGGACGAAGCGGTCGGCCGGGACGAAGGTGTCGTAGAGGCGGCGGGCGGGGTTGTCGTGCGCGGTGAGCCAGTGCATGCGGGCCCAACCGCGGGCGGTGGCGAGGTCGAAGAGGTCCTGGAGGAGCAGGCGGCCCGCCCCGAGCCCGCGGTGGGCGGGGTCCACGAAGAGGTCCTCCAGGTAGCAGACCTGGCCGGTGAGCCACGTGCTGTGGTGGAGCACGCTGTTGGTGATGCCGATGACCGTGCCGTCGTGCTCGGCGACGCGGCCCAGCATTGGCTGGTGCGGATCGAGAAGCCGTCGCCAGGTGGAGTCGGTGACCGCTGCGGGCACGGTGGACTCGTAGAAGTCGAGGTACCCGGCCCACAATCGGCGCCAGTCCTTCTCGTCAGCCGCGGCGAGGTCACGGATGGTGATCGTAGAGGTTTCGGACATCTGGGCTCCAGGTGAGAGTGATCGGGGGCGCTCGTGGGCGAGCGGGCCGTGGTGACGACGAGCACAGCGAGAGTCTCGCCCAGGTCCTCCACCCCGCTCCACCCGGGGCAGTGACTGCTGAAGGCGGCCGCGCCGCCTACGGCAAAGCATGATCGTAACCCAGCGTAACCGTTTTGCGGAGGTTGGACCAGGGCCCGAGTTTTGAGAGCACTCGGGTGCTTGCTTCGGGACCATGGTCGTGCTCTGCACGACGAGGGGGCCCGGGTGCTGCCGAAGTCCAAGGTCGATCTGTACGCGGCGGTCCGCCGTGACTCGCGCGCCGGTCTGTCGCAGCGTGCCCTGCAGCGCAAGGACGGGGTCGGCTTCCTGACGGTGAAGAAGGCCCTGGAGTCGGTCTGACCGGAGCCGCGGAAGAAGCTGCCGCCCAGGCGGACCCGGTTGGACCCGTTCAAGCCGCTGATCGACGGGATGCTGCGGGCGGCTGACGTCCCGTCACTCAGAGCAGGTCACCGATCCGGGGATGCGACACGTTGGCTCTCAGGAGTCGCAGGTAGTAGTCGCTCTCCGGGGAGACCGCCAGCAGCCTACGGACGACTTCGACAAGCTCGTCCCGCGTGATGCCCGGCACCCGAGGTGAGCGAAACGGTTGGAGGTAGGCGCGGACGGCTCCGTAGCCGCCAGCGTAGCCGTGCGACTTGATCTCTTCCCAGAGTGTCCAGGCATTCGTGCAGCCCTCAGCCCATCGCTCGTTCAGGTAGGGCTTGAAGTCGTCGAGCTTGGTCCTGCGGTTCTGCCACTGTCCCTGGAACAAGTCTTCCGGCCTCGCGGCGTCCGCCAGCCGTTGGACGGTTCGGTAGGTCATGCCGAGCGTGGACGGTGGCGTGCTTGGCGCGGGTGCGGTCGGCGAACCGGTGCCCGGTGGGCCATGGCGAGCCGCCGTCCGCCGGTGCCTGGCCCCCTGCCTTCTCCGGGGCCGCCTCGGCGGTGGTCGCGCGGTGGCGGGAGATGCACCGCTAGGCGGCTTCGCCGAGGTTGCGCCAGAGGTGGAAACGGTCGGCAACCTGGACGGCAGTGGGTGCCCCGATGCTGGCGCCCTCGGCGAAGAACGGGGCGCGGTCGCGGCAGACGACCTCGATCCCCGGGCGTTCGGCCAGCCAGGCCGCGACCGTGCCCGCCTCCCGATTCGGCAACAGGTCTACCGGTCGGCGCGTCTCGACGTCGACCAGCACGGTCCCGTAGACACATCCCTTGCGTATCGCGTACTCGTCGACGCCTACCACCCGCGGCGCAGGTAGGATCCGTGCACCCGCTCCGACCAGCTTCCGCAGCCCGGGCAGCGAGCCTTGGCCGTCCGGGATCGGACATCGACTCGGATCACCTCGCCGTCGTCCTGCACCCGACACCACCCTGATCTCCGAAGCCGACAGGAAGAGCAGCTCTTCCAGCCGGAGCAGTACCTCGCGCATAGCCAGAACCATCTGCCCGAACGCCGCCGCCACCGGCCGTTTCCAGACGATCTTGCGGGACACGCCGGCAAGAGCACCCAGTTCCCGGATACAAGATCCAGTATCGCCCGAGGTCAACCGCCGTGCGGCTGCGCGCGTACCTGCCGGGGCGGTGTCCGCGGCCGCCGTCGGTGAGGCGACATCGATCGGGCCGGGCGGCACCGTCGGGCGCGGGGAGCCGCTGCCGCCCACCACCGGGTGTGACGGCGCACTTGCAGGGCGAAGCGCGAGAGTGATCTCGTTCCAGCACTGTGGCCATGGCGGACCCGACGACCGCGGCGTGCGGCGCCATGGAGTCTTCGCTCACGGCGACAGCGTACGGTTCGCCTCAGGCGCGCCAACGGGTGATGGCGGCGGCGTCCGCTCGCGTGCCCGGCTGTCCGGGATCACGGTGTCGGAAAGTGGGATCGCGTCCTCGACCACCGCGAGCCGACCCCCGAGCATCGGCCTAGGTACTTCGCCGGGGTCGCCGCAGAGCAGCATCCGCACAGCGGCCCACACCAGGTTTACACCGGTCATACGGGTCTGGTAAATGCCCGCCGCTGCCCTGGCGTTGACTTCCAGGAGCACCGGTTGCCCTTTCCAGTAACGGAATTGGACGTTGGACAGGTATGCGAGCCGGAAGTGGCCGACGGCCAGCCGGGCGAGTTCCATCACGTCGGGGTCGTCCACCAGAGTCCGGACTCTGCCCGACTTGGCCCGGGCGATCGCGCTCACCAGGGTGCCCGCCGTGTCAGACAGACAGTCGACACTGACCTCCGGAGGATCCAGGTACGGCATCACGATCAGCTCGGGAACGGTCTCGCCCCTGTCCTGGGCATGCTGCAGCGCGTCCGCGACTGCCGAGACCGATGCCGTCGGCCGTGGCAGGCGCTCGAAGTCCGAAACCTTCAGCGGGGAGTCGTCCAGGAGCCGGAAGCCGTAGGCCGAGTACTCGCCCGCGGGCTTGACGCACAGAGCACTGTCCGTCCCGGCGAACTCCTGGACCGCTTTCCGCAGACCGTCGGCATCGGAGACCGCCCGCCACGGGGCGACCGGCACTCGAGAGCGCTCGGCTGCCGCGTACATGCGGCTCTTGTCGGTCACCGCGCGGAGCGTCTCGGCGGGTGCGCACATGACCCTCGTGTCGACCGCCGAGAACGCCTCCGCGCGGTCGGCGAGTGCCACCAGACGCGAGGACGGCATGATCACGTCGATGTCGTGCCGTTGGCAGAAGTCGATCGCGAAATCGAAGAAGGCCTCATCCTCGCCCGGCTCGGGCTCGACCACGTCGCACGCCGTGAGCGCCGGTGCCGCCGGGTCGGGATGGGTGCCGTAGACCTGTACCCGGGCGTGGTCAGGGTTGTCGCGCAGCATCGGGATCAGGTGCACTCGTGCGGGCCAGATCCTGTTGAACCAGATGCGCACGTCCACCGTCCCACCTCGCTTCCGACGCACCGGGACGACCGGGCGCGGTGCCGTCCGCCGGGACGCAGGTCCCCCCGGGCCGGGCAGCCAGTGCCTTCGCGCAGTCCACCGTTGCTGTGAGTCCATCCTGTCACCGTCCTACGGCCGAGGCCGCTGCTGGTAACCGTTCAGCTTCGGTGCACGGTTCAGCGTGATCGCGGACCTCGTCGAGCACGCCCTGCGCGACCAAGCCCGGCTACCGATCGCGGACCTGGGACACGGGCCCGGCCGGGATTCGACCGCCTGCCGGACGCCGTCCCGAGCGCTGCGCGATGAACGTTTCTGTACAGCCTGCATCACTTGGGCTACGTCGTCCTGCCGCAGGCCGACGCCGGCTGGGTCGGCGTGGCCGGGCCCGGTTCGTCGTACCTGGACGAGGGCTCGGGCGGACCGGAGAACGACTTCACCAGCCGCAACACCGCCTTCATGACCTGGAACCTGCTGCACCTGGCCCGGATGCTCAGGGACGCCGGCGGCATCCCCGCCCACGGCAACCAGCGCTCCGAGTGGGAGGCCGGCTGCCGCTTCGACTTCGAGAACCCCCAACACCGCTGACCCCGGCGCCGGGCTGCTGGCGACGCGCGGCCGCCGGGGGTGGAGGTGGGCTCAGGGAGTGCGGGTGTCGCTCTTCAGCGCCAGGTCGACGCAGAGGGCCGTCGCGATGACCAGGGTGCGCAGTGGATCGGCGAGCGGCCGCATGATGCGCAGGACGTAGTGGTCGGCCCGGGTGAAGGTCACCCGGGCCACGCCCTCCCAGGTCTTGGTGATGTGGGCGATCTCCGTGCCGGCCAGGTCCAGGACGGAGATCTCGTCGCCGCGTAGGCTGCTGTCCCGCACCGTGCCGATCTTGTGCTCGGTGGTGTGGATGTCGAACACCGGTCGCAGGCCCTTCCCCTGGAGGGCGATCCGTCCGACCGGCGTGCCGTCGGGGTAGGTGACGGACACCTCGGGCCGGAGGAAGTGAGCGGCCTTCTCCAGGACGAGTGCGGGGGCGCCGTCGGCGTCGCGGACCTCGACCGTGCGACGCAGCTCGCTCGCGAGGGCGGGGGACAGCAGCCGCGCGGCCTTGTTCAGCACGTGGTGGCCGGTCTCGACGGCCCTCCCCACCTCTGTGCCGTCGCGGTCGAACACCGTGTACTCGGCGGTCAGTTCGATGAGCTTCGGCTTCTCGTTGAAGACCAGGACCGACTCGCTGAACAGACTGCCACCGCCGGGCGCTGCCGACTCGTCCGGCTCGATCCCGGCGGCGAACCGCACCTGGCGTCGTATGCGCCTGCGGTCCCTGTCATCGGCGTCATCTCGCATGCCGCAGAGCGTAGTCCGTGGCGGAACAGGATCGAACAGCCGGGACGGAACGGATCCGGCGCCGCGCCGGCGGCCTGGGGTGCGAGAGCGCGGGTTCACTCGGCGGGGGAGGGTGGCGGTGCGGCGTTGGGCGAGGAAGGTGAGCTGCGGCGGGATTCGCGATGCGGCCGAGGACCCGCCACCGCCGCTACCGGGACCGTTACGATGAGATGACGAGATGTCACGGGTTCGGGGGAGAGCTGATGCAGGACGAGATGACGCCCGGTGGGCCGCAGCCGATCGTGGCGGGGGAGTGGCAGCCTCCGGCGGAGCTGAATACCGGAATCCCCCACCCTGCGCGGATGTACGACTACTACCTGGGTGGCAAGGACCATTTCCCGGCCGATCGGGAGGCTGCCGAGAAGATCATCGCGCTGATGCCTGATGCCCGGCTCGGGGCGCGGATCAATCGCGAGTTTCTCGGCCGTGCGGTGGAGTTCGCGGTCGGCTCCGGTATTCGGCAGTTCCTGGACATCGGCACCGGGATCCCGGCGATGGGCAGCACCAGCGAGGTCGCCCACCGAGTCGCTCCGGATGCCCGCGTGGTCTACGTCGACAACGACCCGATCGTCCTCACCCACGCCCGTGCCCTGCTGGCCCACCACCCGGCCGGGCACACCACGGTTCTCCACGCAGACCTGCGTGACCCGGTCGCCATACTCGCCGATCCGGGCCTGAAGCAGGCACTTGACCTCTCCCGGCCGGTGGCCCTGATGCTGGTGGCGGTGCTGCACTTCGTCCGGGACGAGGAGGGGGCCGCCGAGACGGTGGCCCAGCTGCGGGACGTCTTGGCGCCCGGGAGCATGCTGATCCTCTCGCACGGCACGCAGGATCTGATGTCGCCGCAGGCGGCCGAAGAGACCACCCGGATCTACCGTGGTGCCAGTTCGCCGCTGGTCCTGCGGGCGCGGGCCGAGGTGGAGAAGTTCTTCGGGGACTTCGAACTGGTTGATCCCGGACTGGTGCAGCTTCCGCTGTGGCGGCCGCAGGGGCAGCTGCACCAGGGCTGGCAGGAGGCGGCTCCGGCCTACGGGGGAGTTGCTGTCAAGCGGTGACGCGAACTCCCGGCGCCGAGCCCGGCGGAGCCGGCTCCGCCGAGGGCCGACGCTAGAGATCGTCTTCAAAGGCGATCAAGTAGCTGGAAGATCACGGTTGGCGTGATCCGCCGCCATGAGCTCTCGGATGTCGAGTGGGGCTTCTGTCTCGGCTCCCATCGAGGTCAGGGACTGGGCGGCACCTCGGCGGGAGCGGGAAGGAGATGGCCTCTAATACCCGGAGACCACCCGCCGGCTGGTCGGCCAGTGAAGCCCAACACCTTGCTCCGGCAGCCGACAGCCGTCCGGATGCCAACGAGGGCGCGTCGGACCCCGCCGGGCTGGCCCCGTGCAAGCAGCTGCAGCGCGAGCACCACGTCGAGGCTCCAGGCACCCCGGCCGGGTCGCCACCCTAGGTCAGCCGTGCCTCACTGGGTGATCGTCGGCGGTGGCGTCGAGGACATCGACCCCGACGCTGTGGGTTGGCGAGCGCGCATCGGCGCGGCGCGCCGACGAAGGGGCAGGGGTTCAGGCAGCTGACCGCACAGATTCGAGGAACTGCTTGACACCCTCGGCCCGCTGGTGCGGCAGGAATCCGGCCTCGAGGGCGTTGATCTGGCGGATACAGCGGGACGCCCCGATCCGCCGGGCGAGGGCCAGAGCCTGGTTTGCGGTGGCGGCGCTGTGGTCGATCTCGCCTTGTCGGAGGAGGCTTTCGGCTTCGTAGGTGAGGAAGACGGCGCGGGTTTTGTCGCGGGCTGTGGGCAGGAGGGCGACGCCCTGGGTGATCTGGTGGTGGGCGGGGCCGGGGCGTCTGCGTGAACACCGTCGTCCCGGGAGCGATCCAGGTCGACGCCGAGCACACCCTCTCCGCACACCACCGCGCCAGGCCCGAAGACCAGCTCGCCCGGCAATGCGTCCCCCGCCGGGGCCAGCCCGACGACGTCGCCGCCGCCATCGCCTTCCTCGCCAGCCCGGCCGCATCCTTCATCACCGGCCAGACGTTGCACATCGACGGCGGCTGGCTGCTGCACTGACCACCCCGTTCCACCGACCACGAGGGAGAACCCGCCCATGACCGAGCGCGTCCGAGCCGTCCTGATCACCCCGAACAACACCATGCTCCTGATCAAGCGCATCCGCCCCGGCATCGACCCGTACTGGGTGATCGTCGGCGGCGGCGTCGAGGATACCGACGCCGACCGCAAAGCCGCACTCCTGCGAGAGATCAACGAGGAGATCGCCGGCGACGCCGAGATCCTGCGCCTGCTCCACCAGATGGACAACCCCAAGGGGGAGACGGAGTACTACTACCTGGCCCGCATCGAGAAGTGGGACTTCGACAACCGCACCGGCCCCGAGTTCGCCCGCACCGACCGCGGCGAGTACATCCTCGAAGAGATCCCGCTCACCCAGGAGGCCGTCGAATCCCTGAACCTCATGCCCTCGCAGTTCAAGGACGTCCTGTGCGAGGCCATCGCACGCGGCGAACTGATTCCCGCGCTATAGAGCGCAGCGCGGCATGGGCACGCCCATCCTGCTGGCGAATGCCCCCCCAGAGGGCGGCCGGCCGGGGCCACCCCAGCCCGGCCGCCACCTCGTCGTCGCGCCGGTAGTGGTGCGACGGCGGCCGCGGTCCAGGCTAGGGTCTGTCCAGCGACTGGTGTATCTCGTGTTGTGTGAGGTACCGGAAGCCGGCCCGGTGGCCGATGCGACGGCGTTGCCCTGGTTTTGCTGTCCTGACCAGTGGCGGAACTGAAACGCGGTAGGCAGTTGTCCACGTCAGCACGCAAACTTGACGCTCCGTGCGGAGTGGTCCCACACGGGGGAGTGCCCGGCGGGCTGTGAGGCGGCCTGCTGGACGGGGATCCCGGGGGTGGAGAGGGAAGACCATGACGGTTGTCCTGGCAGGCAGCCAGGTGGCGCACAGCGCGGTGTCCGGCTTGCTGGCGGAGGGCGAGCCACCGGCCCCGGGGGAGAACCCCGGCGGGGAGGGGTTGGCGGGGCTGATCGCCGCGGCCCTGGAATGGGTGGGCTGGACCGCCGGCATGGGGGTGCTGGGAGTGCTGACCGTCCTCGCCGGGGGGGCGTGGATGTGGGGCCGGGCGCCGAGGGCCACCGGCGGGGAGAGGCGCCGGGCGAGCTAGGGCGGTGCCGTCTTCTGCTGGGCCGCACCCACGGCCTGGCCGCCGCCCGTGCTCACCGCATCGTGAGGACCTGCGTCCGGCTTCGCATCCGGGCCCTGGCCTACATGGCGTTCACCGGCGCCGGCGGAACGTTCGCCGTGCCGGCCAGGCGCCCACCCCGCAAGGAGCTCAGCACCGGGCAGAGGTCGATGAACCGGGCCCACGCCCGTCTCCGCCACCCGGTCGAACGCGGAGTGGCCACGGTCAAGCGCTGGAGGATCTTCCGCCGCGCGCCCGCTGCAGTCCGAACTGGCTGACGTCAGCAGCCAAGGCCGTCCTCACCCTGGAGTTGTACCGCTGAAAAGGCTCATTGATCTCGTGGCGGGCGGAGATGAGCCGACGGATGCGGCACGGGAGCGGACAGAGCTCTTGTTGCCGCAGACCGTCGGGCGTGGCCGTCCGTGACGTGATCACTGGCAAGTGGTCAACCGCATGCTGCGGCGGTCACGGACGGGAGCTTCGTGGCGTGATCCCCCGGAGCAGTACAGCCTGTGGCCGACGGCTGCCCCGCTTTCCGCGTTGCCAGCAACCCCGGCAGCCGAACTCGTCGGTGCTGCACGGTGGTCCTGGGCCACTGCCCCTGCCGGAGTGGTGGCGAGCCGACGCGCTGCCTTGCCTCGCCAGCGGCCTGTCCACCACGGTACTGGTGGGCTTTCAAGTGCAGGCACATCGGCGCATACCGCGCCGGTATCGTGGCGCACGCCACGCACAGATAGGACCCTTTCGTGGACCACCCAGTCCGTCCGCCGGCAGGCCGGCAACCACGTCCGCAGCTCGGCGACCTCCTCGAACGCAGTGCCGAACTGAAACGCGGACTCGTCGACTATGTGCAAGGACCGCGTTTCGAACGGCAACTGACCGCGGCTTTGCTGGAGGCCGCAGGAGACGATCTCGTACTGGACGAGACCCGGTTCATCGGTATCGTCGACCACTTCGCGCTGCAGCACCGTCTGCGTGACGGGCGTACCCCGCTTCAACGGTACGTGGCCACGTGCCCGGACCTCTCCGAGGCGGAGCGGGAGATGATGCTGGGCTGGCAGGACGTGGTCGAGGGTGTGTTCGAGATCCGGGCCAAGGACGGCGATGCACTGGTTCTGCTGAACCTGCTCGACGACCTGGAGTACCGCACCTACTCCAACGCCGGCCGCGTAGGCTTGCGCGGCACCGTGAAGGGCGGGTTCGTCGTCGGCCGGATCGTGCCCATCGTGCCCTGTCCGGGCACGTGGCTGATCTCAGGAAGCCTGGCCTTCTTCCGCAAGTCCGACGGCCCCGAAGTCGCCGAGATCGCGCTTCGGGCAGCCGTGGAACATCCGGCCTTGGTCTTTCGCAACCCGGACAAGCTCGCCCAGGGCTGGGAGCAGATGCGCCGAGAACGTGAGGCGTTCATGGCCTACTTCGGCACCGACCAGCTCGTACTGCCCCCTGCCGAAGCCCAGAACAGCGTCAACGCCTTCACCCGCCACCGCTGGGAGTCCGCCCGCACCCAGAGCGACAGGCACGACCCTGCCGAGCCCTTCCCCCAGCACCTGTCCTTCACTCTGCCCGAAGACCTCGCCGACGCGGACACCGTCGGCATCGTCTACGACCAGGTCGAGGGCATGAACTTCTACCGCGATTACGGCCTGCTGGACGCCCTGTTCACCGACCCCGCCCTCGCCACCAGCCGACGCCACGCGTCCCTGCTGCGCAGCTACATGCGGGACTCCTCCATCACCCCGCTGCCGATCCAGCGCATGGCGGCTGCCCACCCGGACACGGTCGACGCCGTGATCGGCAAAGTGCTGCGCAAGCCCGGGTTCACCTGGGCCGAGCACGGAGAAGCTTGGCTGCGGGAATGCAAGGCGGACTTCTACCAGCGTGAACCACTTCCCGGTGTCTCCGTGGTCGGCGACCGCCTGGCCGAGCTCGTCGCCACCGGCCGGCGATGACCGGCCACCAGCCGGTGGGACCGACTCCTGCATGAGGGAGCCGTCGTCGGCGTGCGTCGGCGGCACAGTACTGAAGGAGGTACAGCAGGCGCCGGCAGAGTGCGAACACGGGAGACACAGGGGACCAGGAGGACACCGAAACTGTCGACCGGCAGGCCATTGACGCCGGCGGACCTGGTTCTGCCCCGGATGCACAGCTGAGGTCGTATGGACTCGACCCGGACAGCTCACCCGGCCCCCCCTGGACCCAACAGAACGCGAACGCCCGCTGGCGACGCCATGAGACGCGCCGAGCGGGACGACTACCGGACGGCCCGCCCCGCCCACCGCCGTGACCAGGCGTGTCGGTATCTGCCTCTACCCCTTGCCGCACCGACGACCCGGGGGAGAGGAGCACAACCCGTGAAGACCCCAACCCGCGCCACCGGACTGCACCACACCTCCGCGCCCGCCCTTCCACCCACCGGCGATGTTCCTCCACAGCGTCGCCCGGCCCGCACATCCGTGCGCCACGGGCAGGCCTCCTGCGCGGACTACGGCTGCCCCCTGCCCGCCTGCCGCGAAGCCGCCCGCCGCGCCCGACGACGCCGCAACCAGGACCGCGCCGCAGGGCTCCCGTCCCGCGTCGACCCGAAGCCTGCCGCCGGCCATGCCGCAGTGCTGCGCCGACGCGGCATGGCCGCCCAGGACATCGCAGACGCCTCCGGGATCTCCGTCACGATGATCCGCCGCCTGCTGCGCCCGGCCGACCTGCTGCCGGTGCCGATCGCGCGGACCACGGCCGAAGCCGTCCTGGGTGTCGCGTTGCCGACCCGCCATCAGAGCGTCCGGTCGCCCGGACGGGGCCTGATAGGCGCTGCTCCTGCCGCTGCTGTCCTGAGAGAGCTCGCCCTGGCCGGCTGGCCCGCCACCTACCTCGCGGCCCACCTGCACACCAGCACCCAGACGATTGCCGCCGTCCGCGACGGAGAGCGTCGGCGCCTGTCCATCCCCCTCGACCAGCGCATCCACCACCTCCACTCCCGCCTGGCCACCACCACCCCGCACACCGAAGGCATCCGAGCCGCCGACGCCACCCGCACCCGCGCCTGGATGCTGCGCCGACACCCTGCAGGCCCGAACATTTCCAACGACGGCGGTCGTGCCCCCGGCTTGTGGCCTGAGCCTGGAATCCGCCGCCAGTAGGTAGCGGCCTTGGTAACGCCCTCATCGGCGATCTTGGTCCACAGACGCAGTCCCAGCGCTCGTTCCGCTCAGCGCTCTTGATGAGACGGGCGTTCGGCTGGCGGACCGCGTGATCAGGACAGGCGGCGCGGCAGCGGCTCGGGCCGTACGCGGGCGATCAGGAGGGCTACGTCGTCGTGGTCGCCGGGGTGGCGAAGTTCGTGCAGGAGCCGGTCGCAGGTTTCGTCGACAGTGGGATCGGGCTGGGCGAGTAGGCCCCGAAGCCGGTCGAGGCGCTCATCGATGGGCTGGTCGCGGGTCTCGACGAGCCCGTCGCTGTAGAGGACCAGCCGGTCGCCGGGGCCCAGGTCGAAGGCGGTACTGCTGAACGGCCCCGCGCCCACCCCCAGGGGTGTGCCGGTGGGCAGGTCGAGCAGGTCCGGCGGCCCGTCCGCGCGTGCCACGACGGGGGGCATGTGGCCGGCGGTGGCGATGCAGCAGCTACCGGTCGATGCGTCGTAGACCGCGCAGACACAGGTGGCGATGTACGGGTCGAGGCCTTGGGTGATGCGGTCGAGGTGATCGAGGATCTGGGCCGGGTCGAGGCCGAGTCCGGCCAGGGTGGACGTGGCGGTGCGCAGGCGTCCCATGGTGGCGGCGGCGGGGATACCGCTGCCCATGACGTCTCCGACGACCAGCGCGGTCCTGTCACCATCGAGCAAGATCACGTCGTACCAGTCGCCGCCGACCTCGCTGAAGGTCAGGGCGGGCCGGTAGCGGGCGGCGAGCTCCAGATGAGGGTGGTGGGGCGGGAGCTCGGGAAGCAGACTGCGCTGCAGCGTCTCTGCTGCGCCGCGGATCCGCTGGTGCAGTCGCGCATTGTCGATGCACACGGCGGCGCGAGAGGCCAGTTCGCCGGCGAGGGCCAGGTCGTCGTCGTCGAACGGCCGCGGATCACGGGCCCGGGCCAGGCCGACGACACCGAGGATCTGCCCCCGGGCGATGAGGGGAACGGCCATGTCGGTGTGGACGCCCGCGGAGGCCAGCAGCTTCGCGGCATCGGGGCCGGTGGAGATCCGGGCGAGCCCGGGGTTGTCCACGTGCCGGATCAAGAGGGGGCGGCGGGTGCGGATGCAATGGGCCGCCGGATGGTCGGCATGGTAGGCGGTGACGCGGCCGGGAGGGACGATGGCCCGAACAGCCTCGGTGGGGTATGCGGTTTTCACGGCCAGGGCGCGGAACAGCATCGACCCGGTGTCGGCTTCCGGAGTGCCGTCGTGCAGCATGGCGTCCAAAACATCCACTGCGACCATGTCGGCCAGGCCCGGGACCATGACGTCGGCCAGTTCGCGGGCAGTCTGCTCCACCTCCAGGGTGGTACCGATCCGCGCGGAGCCGTCAGCAATGAGGGCGAGGCGCCGTCGGGCGTGTTCGACCTCCAGGCTTGCCCGGTGCCGGTCGGTAACGTCCACCACCGAGTTCGCAACGCCCAACACCCGCCCGCTCGAATCCTCCAAGCGGAAGAACGACACCGACCAGGCATGATCGTGATCCGGGTCGGCCCGAGTACGGCCCACGGTGTACCGGTCGACGATCGGCGTCCCCGACTCCAGGACCTGCCGCATCCCGACCTCCGCAGTGGCAAACTGCCCCGGCGGCATGACGTCCCGGAAACGGCGGCCGAGGTGGTCCTCTTCAGAAACGCCGTGGATCCGGGCCAGGGCAGGATTAACAGCCACATAGCGAAGCCCGACATCCAGGACGGCCAGCCCGATCGGAGACTGGGAGACCAACCGCGTCGAAAGAGCCACGTCGCGCTCCACCCGACCAAGCGTCAACCGATCGGCGGCAAGCCCGAGCGCGTAGACATCACCGACGCTGTCCGTCAGCCGCATACTGCGGAACTCGACCAGACGGGTACTGCCGTCCTTGTGCCGGACAGGGAACGCCCCCGCCCAGCCGCGGCCCGTCCGCAACACCTCCGAAAACAGGCCGACCGCCAGGTCCCGGTGCTGCGGATGCAGGAGCAGCGGCGCCGCATACTCGCCCACCGCCTCACTGGCACGGTAACCGAACAGCTCCTCCGCCTGCGGACTCCACATGTCGATCCGCCCGTCGGCCTCCAACAAAACCGCCGCAACACCCAGGACATCCATCAGGCCGCTCGGCCCCGACGGAGCACCCTCTGGGCCACCGCTCCCGGCCCCGGACCGTTGTCCATCCCCCATCGCATGATCTCCCTCCACCGACCCGATCGCGCCCCCGCTGCTCCCCTCTCCTTCGCGCCTGCACCTGCCTTTCCATCCTCTCCCGCGCGCTCGTGTCCCGCGTACGGCCCGGCCTATGCCGGTCGACGCCCGCTCGCGCCGCAGCGCCCGCTGCCTGCCGACGTTCCGATGCGATTGCCGGGCGACCTGATGCTGCGCTCTGCGACAGGAAATCCTCCGGTCGGCTCGGCGAGTGAGGGTGCTGCACGCCCGGAGAGGGTCGAAGAATCTCCTGCCGCGCAGGTCCGCAGCCCGCAGACACGGCACTTATTACTGGCAGCGAAGTTCGAAACGATCCTCCCGCATTCGGCCGAGCGGCAGCGGCGTCTGCTGATAGAAGCGGAAGCGCGGTCGCTCGGCCACAGCGAGATCCGGCTGGTCGCGCAGGCGGCGGCTGCGTGGGAGGCGACGGTGTCGCTGGGGGTGCGCGAGCTGGAGTCCGGCAGACCCCCGCGGCCCGCTCCACGGCGCCCGTCGCGCAGCCCGCTCCTCGGCGACCTGGCCGACCCGGACACCCCGACCGTCCGCCACGAGACCCTGTGGCCGATCACCGGCTGACCCACCCCCAACCCGCCCGGTGGGCCGGCCCCGGCCACCGGCGAGCGAGCAGGCAGGACCACCCGCCCACCATCCCGTCCGGCCGGGCCCGCTGTGCCTTTCCGAGGGCCCGTGATGCCCCGCTCGCTGCGGCCCCCGTCACTGTCCGCCGTCACCGCCGCGCCCGGCCCTGGTGGCTGGTGTCTGCCCGGCCCACCCCGGGCGGCTGGCCGCCTGGGGGCTGCCGGTCCGCCGCCGGCGAGCGGGCGGACCCGATGCCGACAGGGGCAGCGCGGGTGGCAGGCTCATTCGTACAGGCCCACGCCCCAACACGATGCCTTGCCTGCGCATCGTGCGAGTTCGGCGGTTGCCGATCTGTCAGGCCCGGCTGTCGTTCGAGGCCGGCGACGGGGGCCGACAGGGTGAACGGCGACCTGGTGCCCGGCGGGACGGCTACTCGCGACCGGGGGTCCGCAGCGGGGGCCGGGACCAGAGCGCGTCCGGGCCGTCGGAGTCCGGCCGCAGCCCGAGTTCGCGGAGCTGGTTCACCGCCGTCATGGCCGCGAACATCGCATTCGGGTTCGCACCGCCCCCGCCGACCTCCGCGACGGCCTGCCCGTATCCGGTCGCGAAGGCGCTCGGCCGGACCGCGCCCTCCCCGGCGAGTCGCAGTGCAGCCCCCTGCAGGGCGACGGCCTGGTCCAGCAGCCCGTCCAGGTGTGCCACCGCCTCGGCGCCGCGGCGCAGGGCGAAGGTGTGCCCGTCGGTGAGGACCTCGGCCTCCTTCTCCTCGAAAAGCCGGGCGACGGACCCCAGCGCGGTCTGGATCTTGAGCTGGTCGGCGTCCATCATCGCGCCGCACGGCCCGTTGCCCTCGTCGGACAGGTGGAGGACCCCGCAGTCGCCCAGATGCACCACCACGTGCCCGGCGCAGTGGCCCCGGGTGCGCAGGACGCGGACCGCCCCGCCGGCGAAGGTCCACCCCGTGAAGCGCAGCGAGCCGAGCCGGATCCGCTCCAGTGGCAGTTCCTCGTACGTCCGGGTCGTCGCCCCGAAGGGCCGCATCGGCCGGAACAGCGACAACACCGTGTCGGCGAGCGCAGCGGGTGGGGGCAGCGGCGCCGTCCCGGCGATCCGCTCGAAGGACCGCACCCAGTACAGCGCCGGATCCCGCATCTGGCCGAGATCCGGCGCCGGCACGTAGTGCGCGACCGGTACGCCCAGTTCGTCGGCCAGGTCGTTGTTGGCGATGTGGTCCGGATGGCCGTGCGTGGTCAGCACCAGCGCCCGCGACCAGGGCCGGACCCGGTCGACCGCCGCCCGCAACGCCGCCCGGAAGGCCTCGGTGACGCCGGTGTCGACCACCACCAGCGTGCTGCCCGTCCGGTGGACGACGCAGTTCCCGACGTCGGGCCGAGCGTGGGCGACGTCCAGTTCCTGCCCGACGACCAGGACCGTCCGGTCGTCGATCCCGATCAGATCACCGAGCGCGGTCATGAACCCTCCCGCGGTCTCGTCCGGGCCGGCCCGCCGTGGAGCCGTGAGGTGCAGGTGACGAGCCCCGGACGCCCGCCAAGGGCTCCCTGCCGGCGAGCCTACGCCGCACCACGCCCGCTGTCCCGACCAGCCCGCCTGACCCGTTGCACCGCGGCCGACCGCACGACGCCACTGCGCTGCTCCATCGCCCTGACGCCCCCTCACCCTGGCAGCCGAGTGATCCGAGGCGGTCTCCCACAGGGTGTCCGGCGTGGGGCGAGCCCCTCCGGCCACTCTTGGCCCTGCCCGGAGTGCCCGACGCCGGGGCCAGCTCGTGGTGCCCCGGGGCCGACCGCCTCGTGGACGGCCGCGAACCTCCGCTGGGGCCGGAGGACTGGAGCGGAGAGGGGAGGGGCGGGCCCCGTCCCGTGGGGGGTGTACCCGCACCCCACGGGACGGGGGCCGCCGGCTGTCAGGCGATGCCGTGCTGGTCGCCGTTGATGTCGCAGTCGTGGCCGGCACTGAGGTAGCCGTCGCCGCTGTTGCTGTAGTCCGGCTCGACGCTGCCGCAGGCCTTCACCCACACGTCCGCGCCCTCGGGGATGTTCCAGGGGTGCTTGTCGTCCGTGGTGTTGCAGCCGGAGTCGTTCCGGATCGTGCGGAAGTGCCAGCCGTAGCCGGACTTGTACCACGTCAGCTGAGCCCAGACGGTGTCGCCGTCGCACTTGTTGTCGTGGATGTGGAAGACGTCGCCGTCGGCCTCGAAGTAGGCGTCGCCGTCACCGTTGTTGGCGTACGAAATGTGCGAATTCTGGCTGGCGCTGGCGGTGGATGCGGATCCGAGGACCAGTAGAGCGGCTGCAGCGGCGGCAGCCGAGAAACGACGCAGGGATATGGCGGTCATCCCGGTAGTCCTCCAATGGGTGGGGGGAAAGGCGGCTGAGCTGCATGGATGTCATGCCCAGTCCGGAAGGTGTGGCCGTACGCTCTCACACCGAGTCGATCGTGATCAAGGGTCTGGCCCGCAATGCTCCTGGAAGGAAGAATTCTTGAGGGAGCGGCAGAAGACCTCTCGGACGGCGGGGGCACGCGATGTGCCGGTGCGGCGGTTCCGGAGGGGGAACGAAGAAGAATCGGGCGATTGTGCGGAGTTCCTGCGGAGCCGGTCGTACGGTTGACGCGCCACTCCGTCGAGCGCCGGATCCTGCACGGATACGCGGTCTGGCACCATCTTCGCCGACTCCGCCGCCGCATCGGCGAACAGCACACCACCCAGCTCCAGGACCTCAACGTTCGCTGTCATGTGACCGCGGCCGACAACTTCCTCACCTGGCTCGCTGGCGAAAGACTCACCTCGGGCAGCTGCACTCAGCCCGACCTGGAACGCTGGATGGCCGATCCCGACTTCAGCTACCGCGACGAGACTGGCCACTTCATCCGCTGGTCCGTACAGCATCGCCATGCCCACGGTCTCACCTGCGGCGCCGTCCGCTGGACCGGCCCGCAGGGCACCATCGACAGCGAGAAACGCTGGGCCGACGCACGGCGCCTCCTCAACGACAACACGCTGCCCACCGCAGATCGTGTCGCGGGGCTGCTGCTGATCCTCTACGCGCAGAAGATCTCCGCCATCAGCCAGCTCACCGTCGACGACGTCGACATCACCGGCGAAGCCGTCGCAATCGCCTTCGGAACCTCGCCCGTCACCCTTCCGGCCCCGCTGGCCACCCTGGTCCGCGAGCTCGTCGCGACCCGACGCGGCAAGGCAAAGATCGGCACGCCGGACAACAGCCCGTGGCACTTCCCCGGAGGACAACCAGGCCGGCCACTCAGCGACAGCCGGCTCGGCCTGCGGCTGCACAAGATCGGCATTCGACCCCAACAAGACCGTTCCACAGCCCTGTTCACTCTCGCCGCCGAGCTCCCCGCCACCATCCTCGCCCGGATGCTCGGCGTCCATATCCAGGTTGCCGTCCAGTGGCAGAAGGCATCAGGCGGTGACTGGGCCGCCTACGCGGCCGAAGTCAGCCGACGCACGACCTCGTGAACTATGCGTTCATAGGGAATCCCAGTGCTGGACATGGTGACTGTCAGGGATAGCTGCTGGTCAAGCCAAAGATCACCGACGGATCGAGGACACGACGCGACCTACGATGACGAGCATGGAACCAGTGCCCACCCTCGTCCACCTGGACAGCCCCTTCATCAACTTCCGAGACTTCGACTTCGGCGAGGGCTCCCATGGCTACCGCTGGGTCGATGCCAAGCATTTCCGGCTGCCGTCCGAGGTGCTGGACGGCCGAGACGCGCTGGCGGCCTTGATCTCACACCCTCAGTTTCGCGACACGTACGACGGAGCTGGTGTTCACGACTGGCCGCGGCACGGCCAGTGGTGGCTTGACCGCATCACCCCTGACACCTACGAGGCCGTCGATGCCGCGACGGCAGCCGACGTCATCCACTCCTGGGCCAGCCAGCACGGCAACGTCCCAGAGCCACTCGCGTCACGCCTGCATCAGGAGATCTACATCCCGATCCGCAAGGCGACCAGCAGATACCTGCTGGGGCAGCTTCCGGAGGACGCGTTCCACGACTATGGCCCCATCCACATCGACTACCACGAACTCGTCCTCATTGACCGCCCTGCGGCGACGCTCACGCTCCTCGTCGCAGCCGACGACTGACGCTTCGACGATCACTGCCGCCAGCACTTGGAGGGGAGGCATTCGGGCAGTTTCAATACCCGACTCCACCATTAGCCGTCTTCAACGAGGACGTCGTCCGCCACTGCCAAAGCCACCTCGCCCGCCGACGCGCAATGCGCCCACAGGACGAGTACCGGCCGGCCACCGACACCGAGTGGCGCGAGTTCGAGGAGCACTTCGACAAGCGCAAGCTCGAACTGGGCAGCTGCGGCCGGCCCTACGCGACCCCGTGCAGCCACGAACACGCCTGCATCCGCTGCCCGATGCTCCACATCGACCCGAAGATGCTCGACCGGCTCGCCGAGATCGAGGCCGACCTCCTCAGCCGCCGCGAGCGCGCCGAAGCCGAAGGCTGGCTCGGTGAGATCGAGGGCATCGACCTCACCCTCACCTTTCTCAACGGCAAGCGCGAGGAAGCACTCCGCCTCGCTGCCAAGGACCGGGTCGACCTCGGCATGCCGGCCCGCAGAGAGAAGATGAAATGAGCCTCACGGACATGAAGCACCGTCCCGCACAGGACTCACACCAGCAGCCGAATCGACGGAACCTCCGCATCCACCCCGATCTCCGTTTTGCAGCCTCCGCAGTACACACTCGTGGGACGCCGCACGTTCGTCTGGATCGAGCCTTCGCCGGACGTCTCCTGGTGAGGGCAGTAGTTGCCGTAGTGCAGGCGGACCCAATTGCTCAGCGGCGTTGCGTCCGTGCCCCGCTTGGCATCCTTGAACGGCGCCCACCAGAAGTCCACCACCGTCCGCAACGCCAGCCGGTCGTCCTGGCTCGTCACGTCGAACGCAGCGATCCGAGCCGCGGTGAAGTGCTGCTCGTTCCTGCCGCTCCAGCAGACGGCCCGCTCGGCGCCCCGCTCCAGCGAGGTGGTGCGGCCGACCCGCTCGCAGACGAAGCAATCCAGGCTCAGCTGGATCGCGGGTTTCCAGAACAACCGATCACGATGAACCTTCTCAAGCCCAGACAGAACCGCGGTGATCTCAAGACTGCGCAACATCGTGCGATCGTCGCACAGCTGCTACAGCGACGCCGGGGGTGTCTGCGCACGCGTGAATGTGCACAGCCGCGTACGAGTGAAAGTGCCCAGGTGCCTGGGACACTGAAGGTTCTCGACCGGCCTCTCCACTAACTGATCATTTCAAAATGAGGTTCGGAGCTTCCGTAGGCAGATGATGCTGCAGGCGAGTGGGAGCAGGCCGAGGTGGAGGTCGGCGCGTATCTCGTAGCGGATCCGCAGGCGCTTGAACTGGTGGAGCCAGGCGAAGGTCCGCTCGACCACCCGGCGGGTCTTGCCGAGTCCGGAGCCGTGGGCGACGCCGCGGTGGGCGAACTTCGGCGTGATGCCCAGGCGGCGCAGGATGCGGCGGTACTTGTCGTAGTCGTAGCCGCGGTCGGCGAAGAGCCTTCGGGGGTGTCTGCGGGGCCTGCCGCGCAGGCCTCGGATCGGTGGGATCACGTCCAACAGGGGCAGGAGCTGGGTGACGTCGTGGCGGTTGCCGCCGATCAGCGTGACGGCGAGCGGGGTGCCGTGCCGGTCGACGATCAGGTGGTGCTTGCTGCCCGGCCGGCCCCGGTCGACCGGCGAAGGTCCGGTGTGCACCCCCTTGAGCGCCCTGACGTGCGAACCGTCGATCGCCGCGTCATCCATCTCCAGCAGGCCTTCCGCCCGCAGCTCGGCGAGGAGGAGCTCGTGCAGGCGCGGCCACACGCCCGCATCGGTCCAATCCCGCAGCCGCCGCCAGGCCGTGATCCCGCTGCAGCCGGTCCGCTCCGCGGGCACGTCCCGCCAGCTCACGCTCTTGCCCAGCACGTACACGATGCCGCGCAGCGCGGCACGGTCGTCCGCGGGAAGCCGGCCGGGGTATCGGTGGCGTCGCGGCGGACGTGGCGGCAGCAGCGGAGCCACCCGCTCCCACAAGTCATCAGGCACAAGATCATCCGACGCGTGCAGCACTCTGCCGCCCGGCCACCTCAACTGCTAAGCCCCTGAGTCGAACTCATTTTGAAATGATCAGTAAAGGTGGCCCTGCTGGCCGGCCTGGGATCGGTGCTTACCGCCCACGGCCTGGCCTGGTCGCGTTCCGGCGCGCGGCCGAGCCCCACCGTCGTCGCCGTCTGCGTCGCCCCCTTCGCGTTCTTCGGCAGCCTCGGCCTCATCTGGACACAGTGGCCGCTCGCCGTCGCCCTGGGCATCCCCGTCCTCGGCTGGCTGGTCACCACCACACTCGGCACCGCATTCGCCTGGCAGGACGCCTGACACCCTCGCGCCGGCCGGCCGGCGTTGCAGGGGATGCGGCAGGCGACGGCGCGCCCTCCCGCGACGCGAACCCGGGACGAGTCAGTGGTTCCGGTCATGCCGACCTCGCGCGTTGACCACTCGCGCTGCCTCCACGCGGTAGCGGAAGTCGCGCAGCCTGGGGTTTCGGCCCACGGTGTCAGTGCGGTGGTCGGGGAGGTCACCGGCCGGTCGAGCACGGTCGGGTGGCGGTGGTCCCCGACCGTGGACCTGCGAGCGCGGCCAGCCCCTGACCACGGGTCAGGCCAGCTACGGCAGGCCCGGGCGGGTATCGCCTGTTTCTGATCATCAGACACGGGCACGGATCAGAGCACGAGCGTGCCCAGGTCGCGTACGGTGTCGGCGAGCGCGCGGATCGCGTCGTTCTCGGCCTCGCCGCGCCAGACCAGCACGTAGCTGAGGGTGGCCAGATCGGGCACCGGCAGCCATCGGATGTTCGGCATGCCCCAGTACCGGGTCACGTGGCCGGGGAAGGTCTGCACGATGTCGCCCATCGAGATCAGGCTGATCAACTCGTCCGGGCCTCGCACCAGATGGGGACGCTCGATGGCACGGCCGCGCGGAGTGTGGAAGGGCAGGTAGCTGTCCTCCCAGTAGCCCGGAACACCGGTGGTGGTGGCGTGCGCGAAATCCGCGAACGCCTCCAGCGGCGCGGTGTCGCGCCCGGCGAGCTCGTGGTGGTCGGCCACGGCCAGCACCCGACGGTCTGTGAGCAGTGCCGGACCGACGGTCAGATCCGCTTCCTCCACCGGAAGCCAGGCGACGAAGACGTCCATGTCGCCGTCGCGCAGCGCGCCGAACGGGTCGGCGTACGGCGCCGGTCTGATCTGCAGCTCCCACCGGGGATGGCGCCTGCGGAACGCACGCCAGTAGTGGTGCAGGTCGACGATGTTGAACGGCATCATGCCGATCCGCAGCCGCCCGGTCACGCCCCGCCCGGCCATCCTGGCCCGCTCCAGCGACTCGTGCAGACCCGTGTACACCGGCAGCAGATCGTCGCGCAGTTGCCGGCCGACGTCGGTCAGCCGGACCGTACGACTGGTGCGCTCGAACAGCACGGCACCGATCCGGCGCTCCTGCTTCTTGAGGGCCTGGCTGACTCGTGCCTGGGATACGCGCAGACGCTCGGCGGCCCGGCCGAAGTGCAACTCCTCGGCGAGCACCAGGAAGATCTCGATGTCCCGGAATTCCACTCCACCCCCCGTGTCCTCGACCGATAACCCCACGGTTGTCGATCAGCGCGGAAGTTTACGTTGATCGGATGACGGTGCGCCGCGAGGCTGGACGACATGGAACCACGCATGAGGAACCCCGCGTTCGTCCTGCCCGACGCGATGAAGGGCATCGGCAGCATCATCAAGGCCGTCGGCCAGGGCGGAATCACGCACGAGCTGCAGGAGATCGTCGCGCTCCGCGCCAGCCAGCTCAACGGCTGCAGCGCCTGCGTCCACGCCCACGTGCAGAACCTGCGCAAGGCGGGCGAGAGCGAGGATCGGATCGCCGCGGTCGCCGCCTGGCGGGAGGCCCCGTTCTACACCGACGCCGAACGCGCCGCACTCGAACTCGCCGAACGGGCCACCAGACTGGCCGACCGTTCCATGGACGCGGTGCCCGACGAACTGTGGGACCGCCTGCGCGGCCACTACGACGAGGAGCAGCTCTCCGCGCTGATCCTGCTGATCGGCGTCACCAACTTCTTCAACCGCCTCAACTCCGTGGTCCGCGAGCCAGCCGGCACCTCCTGGGGCTGATCCCCCCACCCTCACCACGAACCGGCACAAGGCCACGCCCAACCACTGCCCGAAAACGCGGGACCAATGCCGGACGGCCGGCCGCCGGTGCGGCCCACCGGCCGAATCCGGCACGCCGGTCTCATGCGTCGGGCCAGAGCCGACAGATTGAACCCCCCGCCGACATCGGCAGGGCCGGGCCGCTCTGCTATCGGAGGGCCGAGAACATCCAGCAGACCCCGCGGCGCCTCCTCGCCACCAGGGCCGCCCTGCGGCAGGACGTCGGCGGCGGTCAGCACCATGGAGCACCACGTGCTGCACGTACAGAACTTCG